>NZ_JAMYUQ010000015.1:0-207973 GCF_040323095.1 Mesorhizobium sp. M0058 | reverse complement strand
CCGCCCTCACACCCCACAAATCCGATCACATCAAACAAAACCACCCCTCCCCCACCAACGCCATCGCGGTGCCCCCCCAACTCGCCATCGCCGCGTAGGGGTAGCACGTCAACCCCAATGGCGGCGCCATCGCGCTTGGTCATCCCTTGGGCATGTCGGGCGCGCGCATTGCAGGCACGGCTGCGCTGGAGCTTCGCGAGCGCGGCGCCCGCTATGCGCTCGCCACCATGTGCATCGGCGTCGGCCAGGGCATCGCAGTGGCGCTCGAACGGGTTTGAGATCGCACTGCCCTTAATAGGGCAAACCGACATAGTTCTCCGCCAGCGCGGTCGACGCCGCCTGCGAATGCACGAGATAGTCGAGCTCGGCTTCCTGGATGCGCTGGCCGAACTCGCCCGTATCGGGAAAGCGGTGCAGCATCGTCGTCATCCACCAGGAGAAGCGCACCGCCTTCCACACCCGAGCCAGCGCTTTGGCTGAATAGGCGTCAAGCCCGGCCTGCGATTTGTCCAGATAGAATTCGCGAAGTCCGGCAAAGAGATAGCGCACGTCGCTGGCAGCGAGGTTGAGCCCTTTGGCGCCGGTCGGGGGCACGATATGGGCGGCGTCGCCGACCAGGAACAGCCGGCCGAAGCGCATCGGCTCGGCAACGAAGGAGCGCAGCGGCGCGATCGACTTTTCGAAGGACGGCCCGGTAACAACGGCGGCGGCAGTCTGCTCGGGCAGGCGACGGCGCAACTCATCCCAGAAGCGGTCGTCGCTCCAGGCCTCGACGCTCTCATCAACCGGAACCTGCACATAGTAGCGGCTGCGATGTGTCGAGCGCATCGAGCACAGCGCAAAGCCCCGCTCATGGTTGGCGTAGACCAGTTCGTGATCGGCCGGCGGCACTTCGGCCAGCACGCCGAGCCAGCCGAAGGGATAGGTCCGCTCGAAGGTTTTCAGCGCCCGCTCAGGCACCGATTTGCGGCTGACGCCGTGATAGCCATCGCAGCCGGCGATGAAGTCGCAGTCGATGCGATGGCCGACGCCGTCCTTGCTATAGGTGACGTAAGGCGCTTCGCCATCGAAACCATGCAGCGCGACGTTGGCCGCCTCATAGACGGTGGTCAGCCCGGCCGCCTCGCGCTTGTCCATCAGATCGTGCGTCACTTCGGTCTGGCCATAGACGGTGACATGCTTTCCCCCAGTCAGTGCCGTGAGGCCAAGCCGGTGCAGGCCGCCGCCGAAGGCAAGCGAGATGCCGGCATGCAGCAGGCCCTCGGCATGCAGCCTTGCAGCTGCGCCCGCCTCTTCGAGCAACTCGACGGTGCCTTGTTCGAGCACCCCTGCCCGCACCCGGCCAAGCACATGCTCCCGGCTCGAACGTTCGAGGATCACCGTCTCGACGCCAATGGTGCCGAGAAGCTGGCCAAGCAGCAGCCCGGACGGTCCGGAGCCGACAATGACAATCCGGGTGCGCATCAGTGTCCCAGGCTTTCGATCTGTCCGGCGAGTTCGGCGGCGAGCCGTAGCGCAGCCGCGGTCGCAACCGCCATCTGCGGCAAGAGCAGCCATTCCAGCGTCCAGGCAGCACCGGAGCGCTCCTGCTCATGCACCAGCGCCTGATGCATGCCGGAAAGCTGGGTGGCGTTGAAGCGCGCCAGCGTCACCAGCACTTCCGCCTTCACCGGGTTCTGCTTGTGCGGCATGGCCGACGAGCCGCCGCCGCCGGACAGCTTGATGTCGGTTCTATCTTGAGCCATCAGCGCAATGTCCTGGCCGAACTTGCCGAGGCTGCCGGTGATGAGCGATAGCAGCCCGGCGAATTCGGCCAGCGCATCCCGCTGGCTGTGCCATTGCGGCGCGTCGCCAAGGCCGAGCTTTGCGGCAAGGGCCGCGCGCACGGCAGGTCCTTTGTCGCCCAGCTTCTCCAGCGTGCCGGCGGCGCCGCCAAACTGCACCACGAGCAGACGCTTGGATTGCTCCGACAGTCTCTGCTGATGCCGTTGCAGCGGCGTGCGCCACACCGCCACGCGGTCCGACGCCTGAATTGGGATCGCCGGCTGCATGCGCGTCATCGCTGTCAATGCACGGCTGCCAAAACGTTCTTCCAGCCCCACCAGCCGCAGAATGTTTTCAGTCAGCAGCAGGTCGAGATGTTCAATGAGCCGGCGCAGCCGAAGCACCAGGCCAGTGTCGATGACGTCCTGGCTGGTTGCGCCGAAATGCACGCCGGCGTCGTGCGGCGCCCCGACCGCTGCCTTCAACTGGCGCACCAGTTCGGGCACGATCACGCCATCCTTCGCCACACCGGCCCGCAGCCGCGCGGTGTCCGGCTTGTATGACAACAGGACAGGTACAATCGCCGCGGCGGCATCCGTGCCGATAGTCCCGCTTTCGGCTTCCGCTTGCGCCAGCGCGCGCTCGAAATCGAGCATGGCGGCGATTTCCGCATCCACCGAAAAATGCCGAGCCGCCTCCTCGTCGCCGAGCAGGCCGGAGAGCAGCGGATGGTCGAAGGGCGATACGGTCATGTCATTGGTTTCCTGACCGTCAGCTGTCGAAGAAGACCGTTTCCTTCTCCCCTTGGAGATGGACGTCGAAAATATAGTTGTCGCCTTGCCGCTCGGCGATCAGCGTCGGCACGCGCACCTTGTGCTCGATGCGGGCCAGGATCGGATCCTCGGCATTGGCCTTGGCCTCGTCGGAGAAATAGAGCCGCGTGTGGAGGCCGATATTGATGCCGCGGGCGACGATCCACAGGCTGATATGCGGCGCCATCAGCCGGCCGTCGCCATACGGCACGCGTCCCGGCTTGATCGTCTGAAAACTGCACAGGCCGGTTTCCATGTCGGTCGGCTGACGGCCCCAGCCCTGAAAATCCGGATCGGCATCGCCGCGCAATTCGGCCGGCGAATTGTAGAAGCCATTGGCATCCGCTTGCCAGATTTCGATCAAGGCATCCCTGAGCGGCGTGCCGGTGCCGTCGAGCACGCGGATGCGCAAACCGATGCGCTCGCCCTTGGTCTTGTCGTTGAGCATCGTCGCGCCGAGGTCTGTCGGATAGACGCCGCCGATACCACCGAAATTCGGCGTCAGCCCGATATGCACGTAGGGCCCGGCGGTCTGCGACGGGCTCTCCTTCAGCCGGGTCAGCGATTGCGCCATCAATTGCCCTCCGGCCGGTTTTCGAACAGCGCGGCGCGGCGCCCGCGCAGCACGATGTCGAACTTGTAGGCGCGCGCGTCGAACGGGATCGTCGCCTGCATGTCGAGCGCCGCGACCAGCGTCTCAACGGCCGCCTTGTCACGGATACCGCGCACGATCGGGCACCGCCAGATCAGCGGGTCGCCCTCGAAATACATCTGCGTGATCAGCCGCTGTGCGAAGCCGTGGCCGAACACCGAGAAATGGATGTGCGATGGCCGCCAGTCATTGGGCCCGTTCGGCCAGGGATAGGGACCGGGCTTCACCGTGCGAAAGGCATAGCCGCCATCGGCATCGGTGATGGTGCGGCCGCAGCCGCCGAAATTCGGATCGAGCGGCGCGAGATAGCCGTCCTTCTTGTGGCGGTAACGGCCGCCTGAATTGGCCTGCCAGAATTCGAGCAGCGCGCCGGAGACGCCCTGGCCGCGCTCGTCGAGCACGCGGCCATAGACGATGATACGCTCGCCGATTGCGCTCTCGCCGGGCTTGGCGAAGTTGTGGATCAGGTCATTGTCGAGTTCGCCGAGCATGGCGTGGCCGAACACCGGACCGGTGATTTCGGACGCCGTGTTGTCGAAGGCCAGCAGCGCCTTTTGCGGCGAGCGCAACACCGACGTCTTGTAGTCGGGCGTCAGCGCCGGCGGATGCCAGCCACGGTCGCGCTGGAAGAAGGCTCCGCTCTCGGGCCTGCGGTTCGAGCCGGCATCAGCTGGCATGGCCAGCCCTGCTTCCGTCCATTTCCGAAAACACCTCCTTGGCGATCCTGAAGGCGCGGTTGGCGGCCGGCACGCCGGCATAGATCGCGACATGCAGGAACGCTTCGCAGATATCGTCGCGCGACGCACCGGTGTTGGCGGTGGCGCGCACATGCATGGCGACCTCTTCATCATGGCCAAGGGCGGCCAGCAGTGCCAGCGTCACGATCGAGCGTTCGCGCCTGCTGAAGCCCGGACGCGCCCACACAGTGCCCCAGGCTGCCTCGGTGATCAGCTCCTGGAACGGCCGGTCGAAATCGGTGACGGCATCCTCGCTGCGATCAACATGCGGGTCGCCGAGCACCGAGCGCCTGACGGTCAGCCCGGTCTGATATCTGGTTTCGTTTTTGGGCAGTTCATCCATGGGTCTGCTTTCTCAGGGGAAGCGCCGCGACGAAATCGCGGATCAGGGTGGTCAGCGCCTTGGGCTGTTCGACGCAAGGGATGTGCGCGGCGTCACGAATGATTTCGAAATGTGCGCCTGGGATCAGATCGGCCAGCCAGCGGACGAGATCCGGCGGCGTCGAGCCGTCCTGGTCGCCAACGACGCAAAGCGTGGGTACCGCGATCCCCTGCGCGGCCTCGGTGAAATCGGCATCGCGCACCGCGGCGCAGGTGCCGACATAGCCGGCGACGGCTTGCCGGGTCATCATGTTCCAGTAGCCGTCGAGCTCGGCGACACGGTCCGCGTGGAAGGCAGGCGTAAACCACATTTTGAGCACGGCATCGGCGATGGCCTGGATACCTTTGCTTTCGACCGTTTCGATGCGGGTGTTCCAGCTGTCGGCCGTGCCGATCTTGTGGGCGGTGTCGCACAGGATGAGGCCGTCGACGATTTCGGGGCGCCGGGCATAAAACCCCTGCGCAATCAGGCCGCCCACCGACAGGCCGCACAGCACCGCATTGTTCAGTTCGAAATGATCGATCAGGCCCGACAGATCATCGACATGCTCGTCGATCGAGCTGACGCCACCAATGTCGGACAGGCCATGGCCGCGCTTGTCGTAGACCAACACAGGCATTTCGCCACCCAGTTCGGACAACACCTCGTCCCAGACGCGGAAGTCGGTGCCCAGCGAATTGATGAACACGATCGGCCGCGCATTTCCCTTCGCCTTGATATGGCGATGGTGCAGCGTGATGCCGCCAATGTTGACGAATGGCACGATTTCGATCCTCCGTGTTCACATTGCACAAGGCATTTGGTTTGGTAAAATGATATTTTACGCCGTTTCATTAACTGCTAGGTTATGAGAACATGTCCGAAAGCCGCATAAGGTTCCGTCACCTGCAGGCATTCCTTGAGGTAGCGCGGCAAGGCAGCGTGGCGAGGGCGGCCGACTTTCTCCATGTCAGCCCACCGGCCGTGACCAAGACGTTGCGCGAATTGGAGGAGGCGCTTGGCATCGCTGTCGTCGAACGCGACGGCCGCGGCATCAGGGTGACACGGCTTGGCGAAATCTTTCTCGGCCATGCCGGCACGGCGATCACGGCACTGAAGCGCGGCGTCGATTCCGTCCGCCAGGACGGCGCCATCAACCGGCATCCGATCCGCATCGGCGCGCTCCCGACAGTGTCGGCCAAGGTGATGCCACGCGCCATAAGCCTGTTCCTGAGTGAAAATACCGGTGCTGCGATCAAGATCGTCACCGGCGAGAACGCGGTCCTGCTGGAACAGTTGCGCGTCGGTGCGCTCGATCTCGTCGTCGGCCGGCTTGCGGCGCCGGAAAACATGACCGGCTTCTTCTTCGAGCATCTCTATTCCGAACCGGTGCTGTTCGTGGTGAGGGCCGGCCATCCGCTGCTGCAGCCGGGCCAGGACATCTTCGCCCGGCTCGATGAATTCCCGGTGCTGATGCCGACGCGGGAGTCGGTCATCCGCCCCTTCGTCGACCGCCTGTTCATCACCAACGGCATGACGGCGCCTGCGACCGAGATCGAGACCGTCTCGGATTCCTTCGGCCGTGCCTTCCTGCGCCAAAGCAATGCGGTCTGGATCATATCGACAGGCGTCGTCGCCAACGAACTCTCCAGCGGCGCCTTCGTCGCCTTGCCCGTCAACACCGAGGAAACCAAAGGGCCGGTCGGCCTGACGATGCGGACCGACACTGCGCCTTCGCCGGCCTTCACCATCCTGCTGCAGACCATTCGCGAGGCGGCCAGCCAGAACGCCTGAGCACCTTTCGCCAATCTGGCGCAGAGCGGGCCTTCAGCCGTATTTCCATAACCTGTTGGTTAACGAAACACCGCAAAATATCATTTTACCAAACCAAACACCTAGGGCACTGTGACGATGGGAGGATCGAAATCGTGCCGTTATCGGCATTGGCGGCGTTCCGCTGCCGCCTCAAGGCCTGCCGGGGCGATCTCCGATCTTAAGAACGGGCGGCATCGATTTTGAGCAGGCCGGCGGTGACCTCCAGGTGCCGTCAGGAAAGGGAGGAATACCAGCATGACCTCAAGCAAATCCGGCGTCTCGCGGCGCCAGTTCATCGCCACATCGCTCGCCGGCGGCGCGGCACTTGCGCTCAGCCGCGGCCAGGCATTCGCGCAGGCCGCCGACACGCTGAAGGTCGGCTTTGTCAGCCCGCGCACCGGGCCGCTCGCCGGCTTCGGCCAGACCGACGGCTATGTGCTCGATCTCGCCCGCAAGGCGCTCGCCAACGGCCTCGACATCGGCGGCAAGAAATACAGTGTCGAGATCATCGACCAGGACACGCAATCCGACCCGTCGCGCGCCGGCCAGCTCGCCAAGGACCTCATCAACAACCAGGCCGTCGACCTGATGCTGGCGGTGTCGACGCCGGAGGTGATCAACCCGGTCGCCGACGCCTGCGAAGCCGCCGGCGTGCCTTGCCTCTCCACCGTTATGCCGTGGGAGGCCTGGTATTTCGGCCGCGGCGCCAAGCCCGGCGAACCCTCGCCGTTCAAATGGACCTATCATTTCGGCTTCGGCGTCGACGAGTTCTTCCGGACCTACATCTCGCAATGGAACCTGATCGAGACCAACAAGAAGGTCGGCGTCATGTATCCCAACGACGCCGACGGCAATGCCATCCGCACCCATCTGGCGCCGTTGCTGGCAAAGCAGGGTTTCACCATCGTCGATCCCGGCGCCTACGAGACCGGCACCACCGACTATTCCTCGCAGATCGCTCTGTTCAAGCAGGAAGGCGTCGAGATCTTCAACTCCTTCCCGATCCCGCCGGACTTCGCCGCCTTCTGGCGCCAGGCCGCGCAGCAAGGCCTGATCAAGCAGATCAAGATCTGCCAGGTCGCCAAGACCGGGCTGTTCCCGTCCGACATCGAGGCGCTCGGCGATCTCGGCAACAAGATTTCGAGCGCCGCTTACTGGCACAAGGCCTTCCCCTACAAGTCGCCGCTGACCGGCGTTTCGGGGACCGAACTGGCCGACGGTTATGAGGCCGCCAGCGGCAAGCAATGGACGCAGCAGCTCGGCGCCTCGATGTCGCTGCTCGACGCCGGCTTCGAGGCCCTGAAGGCAAGCACCGACGCCAAGGACAAGGCGGCCGTCGCCAAGGCGCTGAGCACGCTCAACACCGAGACCATGATCGGCAAGGTCGACTTCACCAGCGGCCCGGTCGCCAATGTCTCTCCCGGCCCGATCATCGGCACCCAATGGGTGGCGGCCAAGGAAGGCGGCAAATTCCCGCTCGACTACGTCGTGACCGAGAACGCCACCGACCCGAAGGTTCCGGTCGAGGCCAAGCTCCAGCCGTATAACGGCTGACGGACGGCTACGGGGGTCGCATCGTGAACGGTTCAGCAAACGCCGCGATCCTCCGCGCTGCCGGCATCCAGAAACGCTTCGGCGCGCTGGTGGTGCTCGACGATGTCGACTTCGCCATGAATGCCGCTGAGGCCGTCGGCATCGTCGGCCCGAACGGCGCCGGCAAGACGACGCTGCTCAGCATCTTGTCAGGCGCCTTCCCGCCGAGCGCCGGCACGGTCGCCTTCAAGGGCGGCGACGTGACGGCGCTGCCGGCCACGGCGCGCTGTCGTCTCGGCCTGGTGCGCACGCACCAGGTGCCGAAACCGTTCAGCGGCATGACCACGTTCGAAAACGTCTTCGTCGCCGCGTCGCATGGGGCGGGTCTCGCCCGCGACGAGGCCTATGAAGCGGCGTTGGCGTCGCTGAAACTGTGCGGCATGCTGGGCGTCGCCAACCGACGCGCCGAGACACTCGGCCTGCTCGACCGCAAGCGGCTGGAACTGGCCCGCGCGCTTGCCGCAAGGCCGACCCTGCTTCTGCTCGACGAGATCGGCGGCGGACTGACCGATGGCGAGGCGAGCGAACTCGTCGATACCATCAAGGAATTGCGCCGGCGCAAGATCGGCATCGTCTGGATCGAGCACATCGTCCACATCCTGCTGCAGGTGGCCGAGCGGCTGATCTGCATGGATGCCGGAAAGATCATTGCCGATGGCGAGCCGCAAGCCGTGATGGCCGATCCCGAAGTCGTGCGCGCCTATCTCGGTGGAGGCCCGAAATGAGCCTGCTCGCAATCGAGAATCTGGTCGTCCGCCACGGCCTGTTGCAGGCGGTGCGCGGTGTGAGCTTTACGATCGAGCGCCGCGAAACGCTGGCGCTGGTCGGCGCCAACGGCGCCGGCAAGACGACGCTGCTCAGGGCAATCGCCGGCGCGCATCAGCCGACTGCCGGCCGTGTGCTGCTGGACAGCGCCGACATCACCGGCGTGCCGTCGCACAAGCGCGTCGGCATGGGTGTGGCGCTGGTGCCGGAAGGACGAAAGCTGTTCGTGCAGATGACGGTCGAGGAGAACCTTCTGCTCGGCAAGACCGCCGGCCGGCCCGGCGACTGGAGCGTGGAAAGGGTGCTCGACACGTTCCCCAATCTGAAGCCGCGCCGCCACGCCAAGACCGGGCATCTCTCCGGTGGCGAGCAGCAGGCCACCGCCATCGGCCGCGCGTTGATGAGCAATCCGGAGCTGCTGCTGCTCGACGAGGTCTCGCTCGGCCTGTCGCCGCTGGTGGTCGATCGCGTCTACGCTTCGCTGCAAGGGCTGATCAGCTCCGGCACGACGATCATCCTGGTCGAACAGGACCTCAATCGCGCGCTCTCGGTCTCGGACAAGGTCATCTGCATGCTCGAAGGACGCGTCGCGCTGGAAGGCCCGAGCAAGGGCATGTCCCGCGATGAAGTGACGAAAGCCTATTTCGGCCTGCACAGAAAAAGCGCCGGGAGTGTGCCGGCATGAGCAACCAGATCGTCCAGGGCATCCTGCTCGGCGGCTACTACGCGCTGATCGCCTGCGGCCTCTCCTTCATGTTTTCGGTGATGCGCATCATCAACCTCGCGCATGGCAGCCTGGCCGTGTTTTCCGCCTACGCGCTGTGGTGGCTCGCCTCGCAATTCCATATCTCGCCCTTCGTCGGCCTGCTCATCGTGCTGCCGCTGATGGCGGCCATCGGCTGGGCGCTGCAACGCTTCCTGCTCGAGCGCAGCGCCCGTGGAGGCGCGCTGCTGCCGATCCTGACCACGTTCGGCCTCGCCATCGTCATCGACAATGCGCTGTTCGAGCAGTTCGGCGCCGACACACGTTCGCTGGCGCCCTATATCGGCAGCCTCTCCTACGATTCCTGGGAATGGCCGGGCAGCATCTATGTCGGCAAGCTTGCCGTGATCATGTTCGCCGCCGCCGTCATATTGCTTGGCGGACTGCAGCTGTTCCTCACCCGCACGTGGCTTGGCCGCTCGATCCGCGCCACGTCGGAAGATCCCGACACGGCCGGTCTCGTCGGCGTCGATGCGCGCCGCGCCAACGCCCTCGCGGCCGCCATCGCCATGGTCACGGTCGGTCTTGCCGGTGCCTTCCTCGGCATGCGCGCCACCTTCGATCCCTATACCGGCGCACCTCAATTGCTGTTCGCTTTCGAGGCGGCCGTGATCGGCGGCGCCGGTTCGCTATGGGGCACGCTGGTCGGCGGCATCGTTCTGGCGCTCGCCCAGACGCTCGGCGCGCAGATCCATCCGCAAGGTTTTCTGATCGGCGGCCATGTCGCCTTCCTGATCGTGCTGTTCATCCGGCTCTCCACCTCCGGCCTCGGCCTGTGGGGCCTGGTGCGCCTGCCCGCGAGGAAAGCATCATGAGCGCGGTTTTAAACGCCCCCGCTATCGAGCGCGGCACCTCCGCCTCGCGCATCTCGGCGATTGCGGTCGTCGTCATCATCGCGCTGCTTGGCGTCGCGCCGCATTTCCTGTCGGCCGGCGCCGTCGACCGCGTGACCGCCTTGTTCATCTATGTGATCCTGGCAGCGATGTGGAACGCGCTGGCCGGCTTCGGCGGGCTGGTTTCGGTGGGACAGCAAGTGTTCTTCGGCCTCGGCGCCTATTTCACCATCCGCCTGGCCGATGCCGGCCTCAACCCGTTCGCTTCGCTGTTCGTCTCCGCGATCATTGTCGGCGCGATCTCCTGGCCGATGTCGCTGTTCATGCTGCGGCTCAGGAACGGCGAGTTCGCCATCGGCATGTGGGTGATCGCGGCGCTCACCCATCTCCTGGTCAATCTCGACCGGCTGGTGCAAGGCGAGACCGGGACGTCGCTGATCTCGCTCAACGTCTATGACGCCGGTTCCAGGCGGGCGACGATCTACTGGCTGGCGCTGGCCGCGATGACGGCGCTGCTCGCCACCCTGTTTAGCCTGCTGCGCGGCAGCACGGGTGCGGCCATCCGCGCCATCAGGGACAATGAGGAGGCCGCGGCATCGGTCGGCGTGCGCGTCACCGGAACCAAGCGGCTGCTCTTCGTGCTCGCTGCCTTCGGCATCGGCATGGCCGGCGCGCTGTGGTTGGCCACGTCGATCACCTTCCAGCCGAAAACCTACTTCAACGTCCAGTGGACCGCCTACATGATCTTCATGGTGCTGGTCGGCGGCATCGGCACCTTCGAGGGCGCCATTCTGGGTGCGCTGCTGTTCTTCCTCATCGAGACCTGGTTCGGCGGCACCGGCGTCTGGTATCTGATCGGCCTCGGCGCCACGGCGGTGCTGTTCTCGCTGTTCCTGCCGCGCGGCGTGTGGGGAACGCTGGAGGAGCGCTTTGGCCTGCGCCTGCTACCGGTCGGCTACCGGGTCAGGCTGCCGGCAAACGCCGGCGATAGTGACGCGACGCCTTCGCCGCAAGAGGCCGCAACGCATAGTGAAAAGGCGTGACCATGCTGTTCGGCAAGACCATCCTCATCACCGGTGTCGCCTCTGGTATCGGCGCTCGCACGGCCGAACTTGCCGGCCAACTGGGCGCTGACGTGATCGGCGTCGATATGCGTGAACCGGCAGCATCGGCCGGCAGTTTCGTCAAGGCTGACATCTCATCCAAGGCCGGCGTCGACGATCTCCTCGGGCGCCTGCCGCAGCGCATCGATGCGCTCTGCAATGTCGCCGGCCTCCCCGGCAACACCGGTGCGGTGTCGACACTGGCCGTCAACTTCTACGGCCTGCGCGCGCTCTCGGAAGGCCTCGCACCAAGACTTCGTGAAGGCGGCACCGTAGTCAACGTCGCCTCGATCGCCGGCTATGGCTGGCGCGCCAATCTCAACCGCGCGGCATCGATGGTCGGCATCGAAGGCTTTCCCGATGTGGCGAAGATGATCGCCGACCATCAGGTGAAGAACGAGGAAGGCTATCCCGTTTCCAAGGAGCTGCTGCTGTTGTGGACGCAGCGCGCCGCACATCAGGACCTGTTCAGGAGCCGCGGCATCCGCGTCAATGCAGTGAGCCCCGGCCCGGTCGAGACGCCGATCCTCAAACAGTTCCGCAATGTGCTGGGTGACGCCCGCGTGGACAGCGACATCGCCAGGGTCGGGCGCGCCGGAACCTCGGGCGACATCGCGCCTGTCGTGCTGTTCCTGTGCTCGGACGGCGCACGCTGGGTCAACGGCGTCAATGTGCCGGTTGACGGTGGGCTTGAAGCATCGATCAATGCCGAGGTGCTCGGCTTCTAGACCATCATCCCGAAAAGTGGGAGCCGATGTTCGGATAAGATCGTGGTCAATATAGAAAAGACGCTCCACGGCGAGCGAGGGAGAGAACAATGGACATCGGACTTCTGATCGACGGCGATAAAAGGGATGCCTCCGGCTCAGCCTCTTACGAGCGCATGGACCCGTTCACCGGCAAGCTGGCGACCCGCGCTGCCGCAGCCAGCATCGCCGACGCCAATGCCGCGGTCGAAGCCGCTGCTGCCGCTTTCAAGACGTGGTCGAAGACCGGTCCGGGCGAGCGCCGCGCTTTGCTGTCCAAGGCGGCCGATGTCATGGACTCCAAGGTCGGCGAATTCACCAAATTGATGATGGAAGAAACCGGCGCGACCGGCCCCTGGGCCGGCTTCAACGTCATGCTCGCCGCCAAAATGCTGCGCGAGGCAGCCGCCATGACGACGCAGATTTCGGGCGAGGTCATTCCCTCCGACAAGCCCGGCACGCTGGCCATGGCGATCCGCCAGCCGGCCGGCGTCTGCCTCGGCATCGCGCCGTGGAATGCACCGGTCATCCTCGGAACCCGTGCCATCGCCATGCCGATCGCCTGCGGCAACACGGTTGTGCTGAAAGCTTCGGAAATGTGCCCAGGCACACACCGGCTGATCGGCCAGGTGCTGGTCGAGGCCGGCCTGCCCAAGGGCGTCATCAATGTCGTCACCAATGACCCCAAGGACGCAGCAGCAATCGTCGAGGCACTGGTCGCGCACCGTGCAGTCAGGCGTGTCAACTTCACCGGCTCGACCAAGGTCGGCAGGATCATTGCCGAACTCGCCGGCCGTCACTTGAAGCCGGCGCTGCTCGAACTCGGCGGCAAGGCGCCGCTGGTCGTGCTCGACGATGCCGACATCGATGCGGCGGTCAATGCGGCGACCTTCGGCGCCTACATGCATCAGGGCCAGATCTGCATGTCGACCGAGCGTCTGGTCGTCGATGAAAAGGTCGCCGACGAATTCGTCGCCAAGCTCGCCGCCCGCGCGGCGCAGCTGCCGGCCGGCGACCCGCGCGGCCATGTCGTGCTCGGTTCGCTGATCAGCAGCCAGGCCGCCGACAAGATGGAAGAACTGGTTGCCGACGCCGTCGCCAAGGGCGCCAGGCTTGTGGCCGGCGGCAAGCGCACCGGAACCGTGGTCGAGGCGACATTGCTCGACCACGTGACGCCGGCAATGCGCGTCTATTCGGAAGAATCTTTCGGCCCGGTCAAGCCGGTGATCCGCGTCAAGGGCGAGGACGAAGCGGTACGTGTCGCCAACGATACCGAATACGGCCTGTCTTCAGCCGTGTTCAGCCGCGACATCCGCCGTGCCATGGCGGTTGCCGCGCGCATCGAATCTGGCATCTGCCACATCAATGGCCCGACCGTCGGCGACGAGGCGCAAATGCCGTTCGGCGGCGTCAAGGGTTCAGGCTACGGCCGCTTCGGCGGCAAGGCCTCGATTGCCGAATTCACCGACCTGCGCTGGCTAACCATCGAGGATCCGGGGCAGCACTATCCGTTTTGACTGCACCTTCTCCGACAGGGGGAGAAGGGAAGGAGCCCCCAGGGCCGGTTGCCTGGCGAGCCAACGGATTCCCGCATCAAAACCCGGCAAGGCTCGAGCCGCGCGATCGGCGGCCCCTCCCGGAGTTGTAAATCGTTTAATGGTGGGTATTTTACCCCTCAAGCACATGCCGCCGGAAGGCGGCAAGCGGTTTTTGGGGACTACCACAAGTGCAAAGCAAGAATACGCGATACGCATCGCGCCGGGGAGGAATCGTTATGCCAAACAAGGCCCTGCCGCTGGTCATCAGCGCGCCGGAACCACGCACGCTCGACCTGATCTTCACCCCACCGCAGCTGGCGCGCCTCAAGGCGCATTACCGCGTCGTCGAGACGACGGCCGAGGGCGTGGCGAACTTGCCCGCCGACGTGCTGGCCGAAGCCCGCTATATTATCGGCCAGCCGCCGATCTCGCCCGAGAACTTGGACCAGATGCAGGCGCTGCGTTGCGTCTTCAATGTCGAGACCAACCTCATCAACAACATGCCCTATGAGACGCTGTTTGCGCGCGGCATCCATGTCGTCACCACCGGCCTCGTCTTCGCCGAGCCGGTGGCCGAGCTTGGCCTCGCCATGGCGCTCAACCTCGCCCGCAACATCGTCGATGCCGACCTCGCCTTCCGCAAAGGCGAGGAGCTGTGGGGCGGTGACGGCAATTTGACGGCGCGGCTTCTGTCCGGCGCCGATGTCGGCATCATCGGCTTCGGCGATCTCGGCCGTGCGCTCAACCGACTGCTGTCGGGTTTTCGCACCCGCACCAAGGTCTTCGACCCTTGGCTGCCGCCGTCGATCCTGATCGACAATGGGGTGAAGCCGGCCTCGCTGGACGAGGTGCTGACATCAAGCGATTTCGTCTTCGTCGTCGCTTCGGTGACCTCGGAGAACCAGGGTTTCCTCGGCGCTGAGGCCTTTGCAAGTATGCGCAAGGGCGCCGCCTTCATCCTGCTCAGCCGCGCCGGCGTCGTCGACTTCCCTGCCCTGATGGCGGCGGTGAAAAGCGGCCACATCGTCGCCGCCAGCGATGTCTTCCCAGAAGAACCGCTAGCGCAGGACCATCCGGTCCGCACGATCCCCGGCTTCCTGCGCTCCGCCCACCGCGCCGGTGCGCTCGACATCGCCTTCAAGCGCATGGGCGACATGGTGCTGGAGGACATGGACCTGATCGACCGCGGCCTGCCGCCTCTGCGCTCCAAGCGCGCCGAGCGCGAGACGGTGTCAAGGATGCGTTCGAAGCCGGCGGACAGGAACTAGTTGTCGCGAGAAATCCGCCTGAGATGGATTTCGCAGTTGGCCAAAACCCCTTTGTCATCGCCGCTCAGGATGACCGGGAACCTTCCGGCATTGGCGTTTTTCAGCCGGATCGCTCCCATTTTATTCACTCCGAGCAAAGCCGGAGGCGGCCCGCTCGCCTCGCTCTATCCGGCAGCAACGCCGGCTGCCGAGCGATTGGCCAGCACCAGCCCGACCTCGCCGACAACCTGATCGACGCGCTTCAGGATGGGTTCGGCCCGCAGCACGCCGTCGGAAAAGTCCTTGTCCGTGGCATAGACCCCTGTCGGCAGCGTCAGCGCCTCGAAGAAGCCGAACAACGGCCGCAGCTGGTGCTCGACGATCAACGCGTGGCGATCATTGCCGCCGGTGGCAAGCAGCACCACCGGCTTGCCGCGCAAGGAAGCGGGATCGAAGAGGTCGAAGAAGTGCTTGAACAGGCCGGTGTAGCTGCCCTTGTAGGTCGGTGACCCCACCACCAGCACATCGGCATTGACGACGCTGTCGAAGACTGCCCGGGACTGGCCGTCGAGATCGCGCGCCCATTTGGCAGCGCCGAGCGACGGGCCGAGGTCTTCGATGTCATAGGTGCTCGCCGACAGGCCATGCTGGCGCGCAATATCCCTGACAACCTGGTCGACAAAACCACGCGTCTTGGACGGCCTGGTGAAATTGCCGGAAAACCCGACGACGGTTGGATTGGGCATGTTTCTCTCACCTCTCGCGGCGGGGTTTCATACCGCATATTTACAGGCTTGCGCCTGCCGCAAGAAGCAAATGACTGACCTTGCAGCACCATAGTGAGGAATTTTTTTCCGTTTGCCCGCTCGTCTCAGGCCGCGAGAAGCGGGCCATAGGATTCCAGGTAGAAGCCGGGCGACCTGGCGCAGGTCCGCACCGCCTCCCTGGCGGCAACCGTTTCCTGCCACCGCAGCAGGCGCTCGCATTCGGTCGGCATGACGAAGCCCAGATATTTCTCAAGCACGCACAGCTGTTCGAACCAGGGATAGAAGGCGATGTCGGCGGCGCTGAATTCCGAGCCCAGCAAAAACCGTTCGTCCGCCCCTCGCAGGGCGAAGGCATGCTGTTCCACAAAGCGCAGATCGTCGGCAAGCTGGGCCTTGATCCGCTTATGAACCATAGCGTCGGAACTGTGCATCATGGTTGCCGTCCGGGCGTAAAGCTGCGTGTCGGCGAAGCTGATCCAGATGCGCGCCTCAGCGCGGGCCTGAGCATCCCTGGGGAAAATCGGCCGTTCGGGGAATGCATCATCGAGATATTCGCAGATGATCGACGACTCCCTGACATATTGCCCCTGATGGCGCAGCAGCGGCACCTTTCCCGTCGGCGTGAGTTTCAGGAACCACGCCGGCTTGTTGCGCAGATCGATTTCGATTTCCGTCGCCTGCAGGCCTTTCTCGGCAAGGGCGAGCCTGACACGGTGCGCATAGGGACAAAGCTGCGCGACAAAAAGCTCGATTGGCGGCATGAATAACTCCTGAGTTTCGTTATCGCCGACAAGCGGCCTGTCGGGCATAGCTAGGTCCAGTAAGGCCGGCGCGCTATTCGACAGCGTCTGGATTGATATATCGATCGTCTGTTTCTGGAGCGAAGCGTGGACCTCCTGGCTACCCTCATGCGCGAATTGCACTTCGCAGCCGCCGGGTACCGGCGCCTCGAACTGGCCGCGCCCTGGGCGATCTCGTTCAGCCAGGCTGGGCTTCGCGGCATTCACGTCGTCATCAAGGGGCGATGCGAGGCGGTGTTCGGTGAGGAAGATGTCGAGCCTCTCGATGCCGGCGACCTGATCATTGCACCGCGCGCCGATCCGCATGTGCTGCGGTCGCCCGGCGCGCTCAAAAGCGCGAACGTCCCCGCCGCCGAACTGGCGACCCAAACCGCAGCCGGGCGTATTCGCAGCGGCGGCGAAGGCGAAAAGACCGTCATCCTGTGCGGCGCCTTCGCCTTTCGCGACGCCGACCATCCGGCACTTGCCGGCCTGCCGCGCATCGTTCACATCCGGGGATCGAATGGCCGTCTGCCCAAATGGCTGCGTGGCTATGTCGAGGCCTTGCTGGTGGAAGCGACCGACGAAGGTCCCGGCAGCGACGTAGTCATGGCTCGCCTGTCTGGGGCCATCGTCACGCGCGCCTTGCGCTCCGGTCTGGAAAGCATGGACAATCCAGGTTGGCTGAGGGGATTGCAGGACCCCGCGATCGCCAGAGCGCTCGCGACCCTGCATGAAGCCTATGACCACGACTGGACGATCGAGACCCTGGCACGCGCGGTCGGGCTCTCCAGGGCAACCTTTGCCGCCCGCTTTCGCGATCTCGTCGGCGAAGCGCCCATGGCCTATCTCTTCGGCTGCCGCATGCGGCAGGCCAGCCGGCTGCTGCACGAGGGCAAGAGCCTGGGCCAAGTCGCCGAGGCGGTCGGCTACAGCTCGGAAGCCGCCTTCTCCACCGCCTTCAGCCGCCACGCCGGCGTCTCGCCCGGCCAATTCAGGAAACGGAAGGATCTGTAAGGCAGAGCGATATTGGCGGCGGCCGCGCCTCGCGCTAGGGCTTTGCCAGCACTATGTCTGATCATATCCCGACGCGGTTCGCCGCCGCTTTGCCCAGGAGATGCTTCGTGCCCAAAGGTTCTGACCTGCTTGTTGCCGCCCTCGAGAATGAGGGCGTCGATCGCATCTTCGGCATTCCCGGCGAAGAAAACCTGGACGTCGTCGAATCCATCCGCAAATCCTCGATCCAGCTGATTTTGACCCGCCATGAGCAGGCAGCCGCCTTTATGGCCGCCACCCATGGCAGGCTCACCGGCAAGCCAGGTGTGTGCATCACCACGCTGGGACCCGGCGCCCTGAACCTGACGACGGGTGCCGCCTATGCGCTGCTCGGCGCGATGCCGATGATCATGATCACCGGGCAGAAGGGCATCCGCTCGTCGCGCCAGGCCCGCTTCCAGATCGTCGACATCGTCGCCGCGATGAAGCCGTTGACCAAGCTGTCACGTCAGATCATCTCGGCGAAGACCATTCCCGCCGTGGTGCGCGAAGCGTTTCGGATTGCCGAGGAGGAGCGTCCGGGGCCGGTGCATCTGGAACTGCCCGAAGACATCGCGGCCGAGGAGTGCGACGATGTCGCGCTGATCCCGCCGCATCCGGTCGAGCTTCCGCTGGCCAGCCCGCTGGCGCTCGACCGTGCCGCCGAGATGATCATCAAGGCGCAACGGCCGCTGGCGATGCTGGGCGCCGCCGCATCGCGGCCGCGCTCGACCTCCGACCTCGCCCAGTTCGTGATCAGAACCGGCATCCCCTATTTCACCACCCAGATGGGCAAGGGCACCGTGCCCGGCGGCACCGAACTCTACATGGGCACCGCGGCTCTCTCCGAGCGCGACTATGTGCATGAGGCGATAGAACAGGCCGACCTCATCATCACCATCGGCCACGACACGATCGAGAAGCCGCCCTTCATTATGGGCGACAAGGGACCGAAGGTGATCCATGTCGGTTACCAGCCGGCCAATGTCGAGCAGGTCTATTTCCCGCAGACCGAAGTGGTCGGCGACATCGGCGCTTCGCTCAGGCTGCTTGCCGACCGGATCGAGGGCAAGATCCCCAACGCGCAAGCGTTGCTGCCATTGCGCGAAGGGATTTTGAGCCGCATTGCCACCCGCGCCACCGAAGACCGTTTCACGCCGCAGCGCTTGGTGCACGATGTGCGCGCGGTGATGCCGGCCGATGGCATCCTGGCGCTCGACAACGGCATGTACAAGATCTGGTTTGCGCGCAATTACCGCACGCGCGTCGCCAACACTTTGCTGCTCGACAACGCCCTGGCCACGATGGGCGCCGGCCTGCCGTCGGCGATGACGGCCGCGATGCTCTATCCCGGCCGCCGCGTCATGGCGATCTGCGGCGACGGCGGCTTCATGATGAACAGCCAGGAGCTGGAAACCGCCGTCAGGCTGAAACTTAACCTCGTCGTGCTGATCATCGAGGACAATGCTTTCGGCATGATCCGCTGGAAGCAGGCGGTCGACCAGTTCCCCGATTTCGGCATGACCTTCGGCAATCCCGATTTCGTCCGCTATGCCGAGGCCTATGGCGCCAAGGGAACCAGGGTCGGCGCCGTCTCAGAAATACAATCGACGCTTGAACAGGCCTTTGCCGGCGGTGGCGTCCATCTCGTCGTCGTTCCGATCGACTATTCGGAGAACGAGCGCGTGCTGGTCGAGGAACTGCGCCATCGGTTGCCGGCGCCACCGGAGGCCTGACGGTGGAGTAGATACCGCCGCAGCAGCGCTCAGGCGGCCCGGACCTTGGCGCTCCCACGCGCCCAGGCCGGCAGCCAGTCGCGATGTGTCGCCAGCAACTCATCGACCAGCGCCCAGATCTGGTCGAGATCGAGTTCGGCCGCCGTATGCGGATCCATCATCGCCGCGTGGTAGATGTGCTCGCGGTTTTCGGTCATCAGCGCCTGCACCGTCAATTCCTGCACATTGATGTTGGTGCGTATCAACGCGGTGAGTTGCGGCGGCAGCTCGCCAATATAGGTCGGCTGGATGCCGGAGGCGTCCACCAGACACGGCACCTCGGCGGCGCAATTGTCCGGCAGCGAGGTGATGCAGCCATTGTTGCGGACATTGCCGTAGATCACCGAAGGCTCCCCGGTCCACACCGAGTTCATGATCGAGGACGCGTATTCCTTCGATTGCTCGACCTCGATGCGGTCGGCCGAGCGATAGGCCTCGGCCTGGCCCTTCCAGCGCTCGATCTGTTCGATGCAGCGCTTGGGATATTCGTCGAGCGGAATGCCGAACTTGTCGATCAGGTCGGGGCGGCCTTCCTTGATGAAATAGGGCGTGTATTCGGCGAAATGCTCGGAGCTTTCGGTGACGAAATAGCCGAGCCGCGTCAGCATCTCGTAGCGCACCTTGTTGGGGCAGCGCGGGTTCCAGCCCGGCTTCGGCGCCCTGCCCTCGCGATAGGCGCGGATCAGGTCCGGATAGAGGTTGCGGTAGGACCCATCCGGCTGCCGGTGCTCGAACTTCAGGTAGAAGGCCATGTGGTTGATGCCGGCCGAGCGGTAGCGTATCTCGTCGTAGGGAATGTCGAGATCGTGCGCCAGTTCCATCGCCGTGCCCTGCACCGAATGGCAGAGGCCGACCTGTTTGATGTCAGGAAATTTCTCTGAAATCGCCCAGGTGTTGATCGCCATCGGGTTGACGTATTGCAGCATGATCGCGTCGGGGCAGACGGCCAGCATGTCCTCGCAGATCTTCCACAGATGCGGCACGGTCCGGAGGCCGCGCATGATGCCGCCGACGCCGAGCGTGTCGGCAATGGTCTGGCGCAGGCCGTATTTCTTCGGCACCTCGAAATCGGTGACGGTGCAGGGCTCAAAGCCGCCGATCTGGAAGGCGACGACGACGAAGTCGGCGCCGGCGAGCGCCCTGCGCTGGTCGGAATAGGTCTCGGCCTTCGCCTTCACGCCCAGCGTCGCAATCAGCTTGTTGACGACGATGGCGCTCTCTTCCAGCCGCTGCGGATTGATGTCCATCAGCGCGATCGTCGCGCCTGACAGCGATGGCCGCTGCAGCACGTCGCCGACAATGTTCTTCATGAACACGGTCGAACCCGCGCCAATGAAGGTGATCCTGGGATGTCTTGCCACTATTAAACCTCCGGCACTTTGCTACGCCACGTCGAAGGCGGCCCTGACGAGCCGTTCGGTGTAGGCGGTCTTGGGATGGGAGAGGACCTCGTTCACGGGTCCCTGTTCGACGATCTTGCCGTTCTGCATGACGATGACTCGATGGCAGAGCGCGCGCACCACCTTGAGGTCGTGCGAAATGAAGAGATAGCTAAGGCCGCGTTCGTCCTGCAGCTTGCGCAACAAGTCGATGATCTGCGCCTGCACCGAAAGGTCGAGCGCCGATGTCGGTTCGTCGAGCAGGATGAATTCGGGCTCCAGCGCGATGGCTCGGGCAATGGCGATGCGCTGCCGCTGGCCGCCGGAAAATTCGTGCGGGAACCGCGACAGGATATCGCCGGGCATGCCGGCGCTGACCAGGGCGTCGCGAACCCGACCGACCCGCTCGCTCCGTGTCGCGCCGATCCTGTTGACGACCAGCCCTTCCTCGATGATCTGGCCGATCGTCATACGCGGGTTGAGCGACGAGAACGGATCCTGAAAAACGACCTGCATGCGCGAGCGCAGCGGCCGCATCCCGGCGCGCGACAGGCCGTGGATCGGCTGGCCGTCGAAGCTGACCTCGCCGCGCTTGGCCTCGGTGAGCCTGAGCAAGGCGAGACCGAAGGTGGTCTTGCCGGAGCCGGATTCGCCGACCAGCCCCAGTGTCTCGTGGCGGCAAAGCTTCAGGCCGAGATCGTCGACGGCGACCAGCTCGCGCCAGTCCGGCTTCAGGAAGCTGCCATGGCGTAGCATGAAGCAGACGCGCATATCGCGGGCCTCGAGGATGGTGCCGCTGTTTTCCGGCAGCGGCTGCGGCTTGCCGTGCGGCTCTGAAGCGAGCAGCCGCTTGGTATAGGCATGCTGCGGGTCGGCGAACAGCCGCTCGGTGACGTTGTGCTCGCACATCTCGCCATGCTGCATGACATAGACATAGTCGGAGAATTTTCGCACCACGGTGAGGTCGTGGGTGATCAGGATGACCGCCATCCTGAGTTCTTTTTGCAGATTGCGGATCAAATTGAGGATCTGTGCTTGCACCGTGACGTCGAGCGCTGTCGTTGGCTCGTCGGCGATCAGCACATCAGGGTCGTTGGCGAGCGCCATGGCGATCATCACGCGCTGGCGCTGCCCGCCCGACATCTGGTGCGGATACTGTTTGATGCGCGCTTCCGGCTCGGGGATCTGGACATGCCGCAAAAGCTCGAGCGCCCGCGCCCAGGCTTGCTTGCGGCTGACCTTTCGATGCACTCTGATCGCCTCGACGATCTGGCTGCCGACCGTATAGATCGGGTTGAGCGAGCTCATCGGCTCCTGGAAGATCATCGAGATGCGATTGCCGCGCAGCTTGCGCCGGGCGCTCTCGGGGAATTTCAGTATGTCCTGCCCGCAATAGTGGATGGTGGATTTCGGCGACACGGTGGCCCGCTTTGACAAGAGCCCCATGACAGCGCGCGCCGTCACCGACTTGCCGGAACCGGACTCGCCGACGATGGCGATCGTCTCCCCGCGATAGAGCTGGAACGAGACATCCTTCACCGCGTCGACGACGCCGTGCTCGACCTTGAAGGCGACCTCGATGTTGCGGGCATCGATGATGGGTTGGTCGTGGCGGCCGGCATGGTCGAACCGGACGGCTGGTGCGAAGGTGGCTGCGAGCGCTACAGTCATCCCGGCCACCTCAATAAGGATCGACGGCATCGCGCAGGCCGTCGCCCAGCGCGTTGAAGGCAAAGACGGTGATCAGCACGAAGCCGACCGGCGACAGGATCCACGGATAGGTGCCGATGACCGAATAGGTAGCCGTGTCCTGCAGCATCAGCCCCCACGAGATCAGCGGCGGCTTCACCGCGAAGCCGAGGAAGCCGAGAAAGGCTTCGAGCAGCACCACCGTCGGGATGGCGATCGTCACGGCGACGATGACGTGGCTCATCACATTGGGGAAAATGTGCTGCATGATGATGCGCATGTCGGTGGCGCCGACCGCCATGGCGGCGCGCACATAGTCGATCCGCGCCAGCGCCAGCGTCTTGCCGCGCACCTCGCGCGACATCTGCGCCCAGCCCAGCGCCGACATGACGATGATGACGAAGGCGAGGAAGACGTTGGTCGGCGCGGTCACCGGGATCAGCGTCGTCAGCGCAAGATAGAGCGGCAATTGCGGGAAGGCGAGCACCAGCTCGACAAAGCGCTGCATCCAGACGTCGAAGCGGCCGCCGAAATAGCCCGAGACCATGCCGACCGTGGTGCCGATGACGGTGATGATGAACACCACCGTCAGCGCTATCATCAGCGAGACGCGCGAGCCCTGGATGGCGCGCGACAACACATCCCGGCCGAATTTGTCGGTGCCGAGAAAATGCACCGGCTGGCCGTCGGCCGAAGCGAAGAAATGCCGGTTGGCGGGGATCAGTCCAAGCAGCCGGTAGTCGGCGCCCTTGACGAAGAAGCCGAGCAGGCGCGGATGCTCGTAATCCGGCCCGACGACCGGCTGGAAGGTGACCGGGTCGAGGTCAGCAGAATCCGCCAGCGCATAGACCCGCGGCTGGAGCACGAAATTCCCGTCTCTGTCGTGAAAACTCATCACTTGCGGCGGGGCGAAAGCGACATCGGTCACCTTGGGGTCCATCGGCGCGAAGAAATCGGCGAATAGCGCCATCAGCACCAGAAGCACGACCAGGATCAGCCCGGCCATGCCGGTCCAGGAGCGCCTCAGCCGGCGCCAGACCAGCGCCATATAGCTCTCATTGCCGCGTGGGGTCGCAATCGCGGTTGCTTCAGCCGGGGGCGGCGGCGGGGATGGGTCACGCGCCAGCATCTAGCTCTCCCTGAACTGGCGTACGCGCGGATCGAGCAGCGCGAGCAGCATGTCGGCGATGATGTTGCCGACGATCAGCGTTGCCGACAGCACCATCATGAAGGTCGCCGTGACATAAACGTCGCCGACCGCCATCGAGCCGACAATGGCCGGCCCGACCGTCGGCAGCGCAAAGATGATCGCCGTCTCGATCTCGCCGGTCAGCATGTAGGGCAGCACCACGCCCTGATACATGATGAGCGGGTGCAGTGCGTTGGGCACGGCATGGCGCATGACGACGGCGCTGCCGGTCAGGCCCTTGGCCTTGGCCGTCTCGACATATTGCGCGTTCAGCGTATCGAGCAGATTGCCGCGCATGACGCGCATATTGTAGGCGAGCCCGCCGAAGGTGGCGATCGCCACCACCGGCCAGACATGCTTGACGAGGTCGGCGAATTTCGCCCACGACCACGGCGCGCCGCCATATTGCGGCGAGAAGAAGCTGCCGATCTCCGACACGTTGAACTGGAAGACCAGGAGATAGACGATGATCAGCGCCATCAGGAAGCGCGGCACCGTCATGCCGAGGAAGGAGATGGCCGACAGCGCCGAGTCGATCCATGTGTATTGCCTGGTCGCCGCCCAGATGCCGAAGGTGATGCCGAGCACCGACGCCAGCAGATGGCAGACCAGTGCCAGCAGCAGCGTGCGCGGCAGCCGCTCGCCGACCACGGCGGCGACCGGCTTGTTGTAATAGAGGCTGTAGCCGAAATCGCCGCGGGTGATGATGCCGGCGACCCAGTTCAGGTACTGGACGGGCAGCGGTTTATCGAGGCCGTGCTCGACCCGATAGGCTTGCGCCTGCGCGTCGGCTTCGGCAAAAGACGCCCCGCCCTGGTTGATGAGCTGCGAGCGGATATAGTCGGCATAGTCGCCCGGCGGCGCCTGGATGATGGCAAAGGTGACCAGGCTCAGGATGACCATGACCGGGACCGCCGATGCTATGCGCATGGCCAGGAATCGCAGCATCGGACCGTTTCTCCTCCTTGGATCTAATCTGTTGCCGCTGACCTTACTCCGTCCCGGCCGCGCGCAGCGCGGCCGGGCGTCAGCCAGGGGAGGAAACTCAGTTCGTCGGACCCTTGTCGCCGGGCTTGCCGGGAAGCTGGTCGGGAAAGAGTTCGTATTTCTGCTGCTTGTCGGCGGCGACGAAGACGCGTTCGCGCACGATCGAATCCTCGGCCCAGTTGAACATGAAGATCGGCGTTCCCTGCGGGATGTTGGAGAAGCGCTTGTTGATGATCAGGGCGCCGGGATATTCGGTCAGTCCGATATTGTAGACATGCTCCGTCGAGATCTTCTGGAACGTCTTCATCAGGCTGGCGCGCTCGTCATTGTCTGACGAGGAGACGAACTTGTTGACGATGTCGACAAGCTCCTTTTCGAACGGCATCAGGTCGACCACGCCGCTTTCGGGCGCGCGGTGATCCCAGCTGGTCTTGGGTCCGACGGGCGCGAGTTGCACGGTATTCTGCACGACGGAAGTCAGCTCCTGCTCGTTGCGCCTGATCAGCCAGTCGAAGCGGCCGGAATATTGCGAGGCATCACGCTGGGTGCCGTTGAGGCCGTTGAGCACGACCCTGATGCCAAGCTTTTCCATCTGGCCGACGACGCCTTCGGCGAGGCTCTTGTCGGTGCCGTAGTCATTGTTGACCAGCATCACGATCTCGACATTCTTGCCGCCGGCGGTCCCGGCCGGGAAGTTCACGAAGCCGTCGCCATCCGTATCCTTGAGACCAGCCTTGGCCAGTTCCGCCTTGGCGCCCTCGATGTCGAAGGGATAGTAGGCGGTCGAGTTGCGGTCATAGAAGCTGGTGCCCGAGGAAAAGCCACCGGGGTAGATGGCGGTGAACGGCCCCTTGACCAGCGAGTCGCCGAGCGCCTTGCGGTCAAGCGCCATGGTGATGCCCTTGCGGAAGTCCTCATTGCGATTGAGCTCGCGGATCGCCTGGCCGCGTTCGTCGGGATTGCCCCAGCCATTGGCGGAAAAGTTCATGCGCAGATTGTAGCCGATCAGGCGCGGGCCAAAGGCGAGCCGGGCCGGCGCGTCCTTGTCCGCCGCTCGCTTCAGCGAAGCGACGAAATTCTCCGGCTGCTCGAGGTTGGAGAAGTCGGCGGCCCCTGCCACCGCCTGCACGTCGCGGTCGGCCCAGGTCGACAGCTTGTAGTGCAGTTCGTTGAGATAGGGCAGCTGGTTGCCCTTCTCGTCGACCTTCCAGTAGTAGGGATTGCGGCGCAAGACGATGATGTCGTCGGGCCTATACTCCACCGGCACCCAGGCACCCATCACCGGAATGTTCATATATTCCGGCGGGAACGCGTTCTTGAACTGCTCGTAGGTATTCTTCGAGTACTTCGGATGCTGCGGCTTCAGGATATGCGCCGGGCCGGGGCAGAAGGTGCCGTAGGCCATGGCGTAGAGATACTGTTTGGGGAAAGCGTCCTTGAAGGTCCACTCGACGGTGTAGTCGTCGACCTTCTTCAGCGTCGTGCCGACACCGAAGGTTTCCGCTGTGGCGCCGTTCAACGGCGAGACATTGGGGTCGACGACCTCATCGTCCCAGTAGAACATGACATCGTCGGCATTGAAGGCAACGCCGTCAGACCATTTGGCGCCTTCGACCAGGTGCATGGTCAGCGTGTGGCCATCCTTCGACCAGTCCCAGCTCCTGGCGAGGTTGGGCAGCGGCTCGGTGTCCTTGGCCTCGACCTGGAACAAAGGCGCGGTGCGCGTCAGGCATTCCGAAAGGCCGATGTCGATGCCGCCCCATCCTTGGGTCTGGCCGGCGCCATAATTCCAGCCTTCCGGCCGGCCGCCAATGACGTGGCGCATGGTGTCGCCATAAACGCCGATGCCGTCCGGCATGTTGCCGGTCTTGAACACCAGCGGCTCCTTCGGCAGGCGATCCTTGACCGGCGGCAGCTTGCCAGTCTTGACGTATTTCTCGGTGACCCACTCGGGCTCGTGATATTCGGGCAGCGCCTTGAACTCCAGGATGGAATCGCGGGCGACGTATTTGATTTTGCCCTCGGCGGGAAACGCCGCCGGCGCCGGCGGCGTGGTCGGCTCGGACGCGTATGCACTGCCAAGCGCCAATGCCGAGACGCTCAGCGCCAGCCCGGCGAGAATGCCAATTCTTCGCCCGGCGAGAATGCCCATTCTTCGCCCGGCGAGAATTCCAATTCCACGAAAGTTCCTCATTGTGTTCCTCCCAGATGTTTCGACGTCTGCTGCTGCCGCATCTATTCATGATGGCTGATTGGCGAACCGGCCTCCCGCTGTCCGCCTGCCAGCATTCTCAGCCGGCCTGTTTCAGGGCCGTTTTTTCGGCGCGCAGTTCCTCGATCGAGCGCACTTTGCGCCGCGCCGCACCCGCCCAGTCGCGGGTTTTCACCATCGATTTCGAAAGCCGCTCCTTGGCGGCCGGCACGGCATCGGCGTATTGCGGCAGCCAACGCGCCTGGGCGACGACCATCTCGTCGACCATCTGCCAGACCTCTTCCGGCGTCGACACCGCACCCACCAGCGGATCGTGCAGCACCGCGAGCTTGAGCAGGTCAATGTCGCCCGTAACAGCCGCATGCACCGACATGCGCTGGACGTTGATCGAAGCCATGCAGGTGGCCGCGCAGGCTTCCGGCAGCGTGATGCCTGACGCCATGTTGATGCCGAAGCGATCGACGAAGCCGGGCGATTCGATGATCGCGTCCTGCGGCAGATTGGTGATGATGCCGGCGTTCTTGACGTTGAAGTGGCCGCGATAGACGCGGTTCGTCTCCAGCGCTTCGAGAATATGGCTGGCATGCTCGTTCGAGCGCTTCGATACGTCGAGCGGCTTCGACGCCGCTTCGAGGAATTGCGGATATTCCGTCTCGAACCAGTTGCGGGTTTCCGTGGAGTAGCGAAGATAGCCGCCGGTCTCGCCATGGATCCAGTCGGACATGTCGATCCAGCGGGTGATTTCGTCCGGCCGCTTGCGATACCAGGGCAGATATTCAGAGAGATGACCGTTGCTTTCGGTGGAGTAGACGCCGAAGCGCTTCAGCACGTCGATGCGCAGCTTTTCCTGCTGCGAATAGACCGGATGCGCCTCGAAGGCAGCCACCAGTTCGTCCTTGCCGATCTTGCGGCCGTTGAGCCGCAAATCGATGAACCAGGTCTGGTGGTTGATACCGGAGCAGACATAATCGAGTTCGCTGTGCGACTTGGCGCCGAGCACTTCGGCGATCTGTTCGGCGCCGTGCTGGACACCGTGGCAGAGGCCGACCGTATCGACCTTGCCATATTCGATCGCCGCCCAGGTGTTCATCGCCATCGGGTTGGCATAGTTGAGGAATTTGGCGCCTGGCTCGGCGACCTCCAATATGTCCTTGCAGAAGTCGAGGATGACCGGGATGTTGCGCTGGCCGTAGAGGATGCCCCCGGCGCAAATCGTGTCACCGACGCACTGGTCGATGCCGTATTTCAAGGGAATGCGGATATCGTCGGCATAGGCTTCGAGCCCGCCCACCCGCACGCAGCTGATGACGTAGCGCGCGCCTTCCAGCGCCTTGCGGCGGTCGGTCGTCGCCGTCACCCTGGTCGGCAGCTTGTTGGCCTCGACGATGCGGTCGAGGATCGCCTTGATCATTTGCAGATTGTGTTCGCTGACATCGGTCAGCGCGAATTCGATGTCGCTGAATTCCGGGATGCACAAAATGTCGGTGAACAGCTTCTTGGTGAAGCCGACGCTGCCCGCGCCGATAATAGCGATTTTGAAACTCATCACCTTCACCTCGATCAATTCGAATGCCGGGTAAGGAGCAACAGGAAAGGGAATGGCGGCCCGCCTTGGCGCGCATGCCATTCGAGCCGGAATTCCGGCTCGTTCTCCTCCCCGCCCGCTCCTCGACCGCGGGTCTTTCGCGTTCTCAGGATTTGGATTATGCCGTTATTCCAGGGCGCGGCCAGAGAACGATTATGCTTTCGAGGGTAATTTTGTGCTGCATGATCTGATCGCCAACGGACAGTTGATGCGCACCATCTCGCTGCCGCGCGGCCGCCAGCGCCTGCATGCCATGCCCACCAGCACCGGCTATGAAGTACGCGAGGGCGTGACCTATGACTGGGATGGGCGCAAGCGCGGCCAGACACCGTTCACCGTGCTGCAGCACACGATCAGCGGCACCGGCCAGCTGCGCTACGAGAACCGCAACTACCGCCTGCAGGCCAACGACACGCTGCTGGTGCTGGTGCCACACAACCATCGCTACTGGCTGGAGAAGGGCGACCGCTGGGAATATTTCTGGATCTCGATGAATGGCGAGGAGGCGCTGCGCGTCCACAAATCCATACTCAGCGTCTCCGGCCCGGTGTTTCGGCTGCAGCCGGAGACGATCGATCATCTCGCCGATTGCAGCCTGCGCCTGATCAAGGGCGGCGCTTCGCCTGGCGCTGCTTCGGCTATCGCCTATGAGGCGGCGATGGCGCTTTACGACGATGTCTTCGGCTCGCACGCCTTCACTGAGAAACAGAGCGTCATGCAGCCGGTCATCGATCATATCAACGCCAATCTCGACAAGCCCTTGCCGGTGGCCGAGCTCGTCCAGATCAGCGGCCTCAGCCGCGCCCATTTCTCGCGCTGCTTCGCCGAGAGCGAAGGCGTTCCGCCGGCCGAGTTCGTGCTGCAGCAGCGGCTGCAGCGGGCGGCGAAGCTGCTAACCAAAGCCGATTTCCTGCCGGTCAAGGAGGTCGCCATCCTGTGCGGCTTCGAGGACGCCAACTATTTCTCGAAAGTCTTCCGCCGGCTCTACGGCATCAACCCGACGCAGTTCCGTACCACCGGCATGTATGCCAGCCTGGGCAGCCTTCGATAGGATTACCCGATGCGGTTGCCGCTTGCGGGATCGAACAGATGCAGCGCCGCCGGATCGGCAGACAGCCGCACCGTATCGCGCGGTCGGATAGTGCTGCGTCCCATGACGAAGACACAAACCAGCTGGTTGGCGAGCCGGACATAGAACTGCGTCGACAGGCCGAGCGGCTCGACCACCTCGACTTCTGCCTTGAGCGGACCATCGTCGGCAAGCTGGATGTGCTCCGGCCGTAGCCCGACGGTGAGCACATCGCCATCCTTCGATGGCAAGCCATCAGGCAATCTCAGCTTCTGGCCGTCGGCCAGCACCGCATCCACCTTGCCGCCCTTGGCGACTGTCGCCGGAAAGAAATTCATGCCGGGCGAGCCGATGAAGCCGGCCACAAAAGTGTTGATCGGCCGATCGTAGAGTTCGAGCGGATGGCCGACCTGCTGGACGTAACCGTCATGCATGACGACGATGCGGTCGGCCATAGTCATGGCTTCGATCTGGTCGTGGGTGACATAGACCGATGTGGTCTTGAGCTGCTGGTGCAGCGCCTTGATCTCGGCGCGCATATGCACGCGCAATTTGGCGTCGAGATTGCTGAGCGGCTCGTCGAACAGAAACACTTTGGGATCGCGCACGATGGCGCGGCCCATGGCGACGCGCTGGCGCTGGCCGCCGGACAGTTGCCTGGGCAGACGGCCGAGGAAACTGTCGAGGCCGAGGCGCTTGGCCGCCGCCCCTACCCTGCCGTCGATCGTCGTCTTCTCCGCCTTCTTCAAAAGCAGGCTGAAGCCCATATTCGACGACACATCCATGTGCGGATAGAGCGCGTAGGACTGGAACACCATGGCAATATCGCGGTCCTTCGGCGCGACATCGTTGACCAGCCGATCGCCGATATGGATCTCGCCGCCCGACACCTCCTCCAGCCCGGCAATCATGCGCAAAAGGGTCGACTTGCCGCAGCCGGACGGGCCGACCAGCACGACGAACTCGCCATCGGCGATCTCGAGGTCGACGCCGTGCAGGATGCGCAGCGAACCGTAATCCTTCTCGACGTTTTGCAGCGTGACGGAAGCCATCGATTATCCTTTGACCGCGCCGGCGGTGAGGCCGGTGACGAGATAGCGTTGCAGGAAGGCGAAGAAGATGCATACCGGGATCAGCGCCAGGATCGACGCCGCCATCATCTGCCCCCAGTCGACGGCAAACTTGCCGATATAGGTGAGCAGGCCGACGGCAAATGTCTTCTGGTCATCGCTGGAGATCAGCATCAGCGCAAACAGCAATTCGCTCCAGGCGGCGGTGAAGACAAAGCCGAGCGTCGCGCCCATGCCGGGCAAGGTCAGCGGCACGATCACCTTGCGCATCGCCTGGGCGCGGGTGCAGCCGTCGATCATCGCCGCCTCCTCCAGATCCTTCGGAATGCCGTCGAAGAAGGACTGCATCAGGAAGGTGGCGAAGGCGGTGTTGAAGGCGGTGTAGATGATGATCAGCCCAACCAGGCTGTTGGTCAGGCCAAGCTCGCCCATGACACGGTAGATCGGCGGAATGACCATCACCAGCGGGAAGGTTTGCGTCAGCAAAAGCATGATCGCCAGTGTCGCCTTGCCGCGAAAGGTGAAGCGCGACATGGCGTAACCGGCGAGCGTGGCGATGACCGTGACGAGCGCCGCCGTCGACACCGATACGATGACGCTGTTGAGGAAATAGCGGGGGAAATCCGAGGCTTCCAGGACAGTGATGAAGTTGCGGAAGGTGGTCTGCGACGGCCACAGCGTGATGCCCTCGGAATAGAGCAGCCGCTCCGGCGTCACCGAGATCTTCAGCGTCCAGAAGATCGGAAACAGCGCAAAGATCATATAGGCGGCAATCGCCGTGTAGAGGCCGATGCCGCTGAAGATGCGCGAGGAGGTAGAGCGTCCGGCAATCATCAGACGTGCCTCACCAGCAACCTGCGGATGGCGATCAGCGCGATCGCATAGGCGATGAGCAAGACCAAGAGCAGCACCGCCACCGCCGATGCATAGCCCTTGTCCAGCGACTTGAAGGCGCTGACATAGATGTAGACCGGCACCGTGCTGGTCGAGCCCGCCGGCCCGCCCTCGGTCATGACAAAGATCAGATCGGCGAAGGTGGCGATCCAGATCGTACGCAGCATGACGGTGATGACGATGGTCGGCGCCAGGAACGGCAGCGTCACCTTGGTGAAGCGCTGCCAGGGCGAAGCGCCGTCGATTGCGGCCGCCTCATGCAGTTCCGACGGGATCGACTTCAGCGCCGCCAGCAGGGTGATGGCGAAGAACGGAATGCCGAACCAGATGTTGGCGATGATCGGCCCCCACATGGCGGTGGCCGGATCGGACAGCACATTGGTCGGCTCGGCCTTCAGCCCGAGCGTGAAGAGCCAATGCGGCAGTGGTCCGATGATCGGATTGAACAGCCACGCCCAGGTCAGGCCCGACAGGAAAGATGGCACCGCCCAGGGCAGGAACACCACCGCCTGCACGAACTTGCGCCCGACAAACGGTTTGTCGAGCAGCAACGCCAGACCCAGGCCGAGGAAGAACTGGAAGAAAAGGCTGGCGACGGTCCACCAGAGCGTGTTGACCAGCGCCTGCCCCAGCACCTGGTCGGTCAGCATCGCCTGATACTGGCCGAGGCCGACATATTCGGATTTGAAGGCGGAGAACTTCCGGAACGAATAGCTGATGCCGATGATCAGCGGCACCAGCAGCACCACGACCAGCAGAACGATCGCCGGGCTGAGATAAAGCCAGGGCTCGATTGCTGCATGCGTCAGCCGCTTCTTTCGCGGCCGGCCGGCGGATCGTATTTCGGACACGGCATAAGTCATTAGCGCTCAACAGTCATGGGTGGGTGCCGACAGCGGCAACAGCACCCTTCTCCCCGTTCACGGGGAGAAGATGCCGGCAGGCAGATGAGGGGCGGCGCCAGCCTTGGGGTGCTCGCGCTGCCCCTCATCCGGGCCTGTCTGTGCATGTCGTTGTCCCAAAACCGCTACGCACTTTTGGGCGACATGCATTCGGGCCATCTTCTCCCCGTAAACGGGGAGAAGGTGGAAGAACTACTTCTTGTTCTTGGCCAGCCAGTCCTGCTGTTCCTTGGTCAGGAACGCGGCCCATTGATCGGCAACGTCCTTGGCCGACTTCTGGCCGAGCAGCACTTCCTGGAAATTCTTGATCGCCACCTGGTCGACGAAATTGCCGAGGTTCTCCAGATGTGTCGGCGGCGTCACCATTTCATATTTGGAAGTGTCGCTGAGTTCGGTGAACCAGCCTTTGAACTGCTCGGTCTTGAAGTGGGCATCCTGGTCGGCGCCATTGTGGATCGGCACGACGCCGACTTCCTTGGCCCATTCGAGATTGTCCTTGGGCGACAACAGCGTCGCCATCAGCTTCCAGGCATCGTCCTTGTGCTGCGAATTGGCGAACATCGCCCAGCCGGCATAGCCCAGCGTCGGATAGGATTTGCCGCTTGGCCCCACAGGCAGCGGCGCCACGGCAAAATCGTCGGCACTCATCTTGTCGGCAATGCCGATCAGCGCATCCGGATCCTGGTTGAGCATGGCGCAGGTGCCGGAATAGAAGCCGGTGACGGTCTCGTTAAAGCCCCAGCTCACCGCATCCTTGGGCGCCAGCCCGTCCTTGTACATGTCGGCCAGCATCTGCAGGCCCTTGACCGAGCCCTCCTCGTTGATGGTCGAGGTGCCGTCCTCGTTGAAGTAGCCGCCCTTGCCAGCGGCGATGTTCATGAACATGTGCATGCCGTTGAAGGCGCCCGGGCCACCGCGCAGGCAGTAGCCGTACTTGCCCGGAATGGCGGAGATCTTCTTGGAGTCGGCGATGAAGTCGTCGAGCGTCGCCGGCGGGCCGTCGAGACCGGCCTCCTTGAACAGCTTCTTGTTCCAGAACAGCGCATTCACATAGTAGCCGTACGGGATCATGAACTGGGTGTTGTTGACGGTCGAGCCGAATTGCTTGGCGCGGTCGCCCAGCGTCTTGGCGTCGTCCCATTTGGCCATGTAAGGGCCGAGATCCTCGAGCTGGCCGTTGGTGGCGTACAGGCCCATCCAGCGCTCCGGCATCTCGACGATGTCGGGCGTATCGCCGGCCTGCACCATGGTGAGGAATTTCTCGAAGGCCTGCCCCCAGGGCAGCGAGACCACCTCGACCTTGACGCCGGCATTGGCGGCCTCGAACTCGGCGATCTGCTTCTTCAGGAATTCGGTGCGCTGCGGGCTGGTGATGACCTCGACCAGCTTGAGGGTGGTATCGGCCAGCGCGCCGCTGGCGGACATCGCCAGGCCGGCAGCGGTGGCAAGCATGATGCTCAGTCGTTTCATGTTCAGAACTCCCATTTTGAACCCAGTCATTTTTTTGCTTTGTCGAAGGCCTGGCCGATGTCGGCCCAGAGGTCTTCGACGCTTTCCAATCCGACATTGAAGCGGATGGTTCGGGGGCTGACGCCGAAGCGCGCCATCGAATTGAGACCCGGTGTCTGCTCGAGCGAGGCCTTTGCCGGCACGACCAGGCTTTCATGACCGCCCCAGCTGACGCCGATGCGGAAAAATTTCAGCGCATCGACGAAAGCGGGAATGTCGACATCCTCCGTCACCTCGAAGGAGAACAGCCCGGCATAGCCGGCAAGCGTCTTCTTGCCGGGATGGTTGGAATAGGCGGGATGATTGACCCGCTCGACCTTGTCATGCGCCTTCAAGCGCTCGGCGATGATGAGCCCGCTCTTCATGTGATGCGGCAGTCTCAGCGGCAGCGTGCGCAGGCCGCGCAACAGCAGCCAGCCCTCGAAGGGCGACAGCTTTGCGCCAAGCTGCGAGTAGGTCTGGTCGTTGATGTGCTTGATATGGGCGGCCGAGCCCGCCACCACACCGGCGACGGTATCGCTGTGGCCGCCGAGATATTTCGAGGCCGAGTGCAGCACCAGATCGACGCCGTGCAGGATCGGCTTCTGGAACACCGGCGTCGCCCAGGAATTGTCGATTGTGGTGACGATGCCCTGCTCTTTCGCCAGCCGCGTCAGATGTTCGAGATCCTGCAGCTCGAACATCATCGAGGTCGGGCTTTCCAGGTAGAGCAGTTTCGCACCGGGAAGTGCCGCGGCCACCGCATCCGGATCGGAGCCGTCGACATAGTCGACCTTGATATGCAGGCGCGGAAACAGCCGCTCGAACAGTCGGTAGGCGTCGCCATAGCAATTGCGCACCGCAAGGATGCGTTCGCCTGCGCCGACGAAAGCCAGCAACGTCGCGCTGATCGCAGCCATGCCGCTCGAAAAACCACGTGCGGCTTCAGCACCTTCAAGCGCTGCGACGCGCGACTCGAATTCCATCACCGTCGGATTGTCGCCGCGCGAATAGATCGGCTGTTTCCTGCGCCCGGCAAAGGTGTCGGCCATGTCGGCATAGCTGGCGAAGGTGAACAGCGAGGTCTGGTAGATCGGCGGCACCACCGCATTGCCGGGGAACGGGTCGTCATGCGCCAGAAGCGTCGCCGCCTCGGCGAGATAGTCGCTGCCGGAAATGCCTGGGTCGAAGCTGTGCTCGTTCATGTGCGGACCGAAAGTTTGAGGTTGGCGGCGCCGCGCTTCAAATCGTCCTCGACCGTGGCGATCAGCTTCAGCGCTTCGGCCCGGGCGCCTTCCGGATCGTGCGCGGCGATGCAGTCGAACATGGTGCGGTGGTAGGGAAAGCTTGCGTGGCCGAAATCGCGCACGCCGAGCGGATGTTCCCAGAAGCGGTGGAACAGTTCGTGCATGGCGGCGATAATCTGCTCGAACAGCGGATTGCCGCAGGCGCGGTAGATCGCCTGATGGAATTCCCAGTCCTCTTCCGACGACATGCCGGCGCGGCTGAGAAACTCTTCCTCCATGATGTCGAGCTTGCGCTCGATCTCGGCGAGGTCGTCCTTGTCGGCACGAATGGCGCAAAGGGCGGCGGCTTCCGCTTCCAGCGCGCGGCGGATTTCCAGCGTGCGCATCAGGCCGGTGAAATCATTGCCGCCGGCAAGCGTCAGCGGCATGTGCAGCATGTCGAGCGAGACGGCGGCCTTGAGATAGGTGCCCGAGCCCTGCCGGCGCTCGACCAGGCCAAGCCCTTCCCAGCGCGTCAGCGCCTCGCGCACCGTATTGCGGCTGACCTTCAGACGCTCAGCGAGGATGCGTTCGGTCGGCAGCCTCTCACCGGGTTCCAGCTTCTCGCGCATGACGAAGCCGGCCAACGCCTTCAGCACCGCGTCGTCGCGGGCCGTCGTCTGGATCGGCGGAAGGCTGAATCCGGTCACCGGGGCTATTACCGAAGTGGTTCAATGGTCCAACCAATTTCTGCACAGACGAAGGGACCTGTCAACAGTGGAAACGCAGCGAGGCCGAAGGGCCAGGGGATGCACCTTCGGCCTTGCTGCTTCAGCCGTGGATGCGCGCCGGCGCAGCGGCGGCGCGAGCCTCGCGCCAGCGAGCGAAGATTGCCTCGCGAACCCGCCTCGAACCAGAGAGGCGCTTTTTTGCCTGCGCCAGCACCGCAGGCGACGCCTCGGCGGGCGTGCCGGACCGAAAGGGAGGAACCGGGGCGTATTCGAGCGAGAGCTGCACGATCTCGGCCTCCTCCTGTCCAAGCAGCCTCGCAACCAGCGCCAGGCCGAAGTCGATCCCCGAAGTGACGCCGCCGGCGGTGATGAGCTTGCCGTCTTCGACGATACGCTCGTCGACCGGGATCGCTCCGAACTCGTCAAGGAAATCATGCGCATACCAGTGCGTGGTCGCGCGCTTGCCCCTCAGCAGTCCGGCCGCCCCAAGCACCAGGGCACCGCTGCAAACGGAGGTGATGTAGCGCACCTGCCCCGCGCGCTCCCATACGAAATCGAGGACTGTCTGGTCCTCCAGCAGCGCGTTGACCCCACCCCCGCCCGGAATGCACAGCACGTCGAGAGGCCGGCAATCGTCGAAGGTCGCGGTTGGCGTCAGCGAGAGGCGCGTCGATGACGTCACCGGGTTGCGATCCTTCCAGATCAGCTCCACCTCGGCATCCTTGGCCGATGCCAGGACTTCGTATGGGCCGGTGAGGTCGAGTTGTTGGACGTTGGGGAATACGAGGATGCCGAAACGAAGGGGCATGGAAATCTCCGTGGGTTGACTTCGGGCAATCTACGGCATCATGTTTTGGCACGATTGCCATTCATCCCTCGCTTCGGGCCAAACCAATGCGCCGTATCGAAGTACTTGCCTATCCCGACATCCAGCTCCTCGACGTCAGCGGACCGCTCCAGGTCTTTGCCAGCGCCAACGACTTCAAGAGGCAGTCAGGTGAACCAGCGCCCTACGAGGTCGTGGTCGTCGCCGCCTCGCCGCGGATCAGGACATCGGCGGGTCTCGTGCTGGAGACCGCAGCGCTGCCGGCGCACGGAGGTGAGATCGACACGCTGGTCGTGCCCGGCGGATGGGGCGTCAACGCAGCCTGCGAGGATTCCGAACTGGTCCAATGGATCGCCGGTCGCTCGCGCGATGCCACCCGAACCGCTTCCGTCTGCAGCGGCGCCATGCTGCTGGCGACGGCTGGCCTGCTCGACGGCCGCCGCGCGGTGACCCATTGGGGACGCTGCGCGGAGTTCGCCCGGCGCTTTCCCGCGGTCCGGCTCGAACCCGATCCGATCTTCATCCGCGACGGCAATGTCTGGACATCCGCCGGCGTAACGGCGGGGATCGATCTCGCCCTCTCCCTCGTCGAGGCCGACCTTGGCCGGCACACGGCGCTCGGCGTGGCGCGCGAGTTGGTGGTCTTCCTGAAACGTCCCGGTGGCCAGGCGCAATTCAGCCAGACCCTCAAGCTGCAGCAAGGCGACGGGCGCTTCGACCGGCTGCATGGCTGGATCCTCGAAAATCTGGCCGGTGACCTGTCGCTCACGCAGTTGGCCGACCACGCCAATATGAGCCCGCGCAGCTTCTCGCGGCGCTATCGCGAGGCCACCGGCCGGACACCTGCCCGCGCGATCGAGGAGATCCGGATCGAGGCGGCGCGGCGGATGCTGGAGCGTGGCCAGCCCGTCAACCAGACGGCCCGCCGCTGCGGTTTCGGCTCGGAAGAAACCATGCGGCGCGGCTTTCTGCGCGTGCTGGGCACCAATCCGCGCGCCTATCGCGAGCGTTTCTGATCGCGACTGCTTGCTCCATTAGGCCGGCGGTCGATGCCGTAGAAATAGAGCCTCTCTAGCATTCAGGCGGGATGCTGTAGCTGGCTGAGCCCGCCATCGACGACGAGGGTCGCGGCGTTCATGAACGGGCACTCCTCGGAAATCATGAACACAGCGGCCAGCGCGATCTCGCGCGCCGAGGCGATGCGGCCGCCGGGATGCAGCGCCAGCGTCCTGGCGCGCGCCGCAACCGGATCGGCAAAACTGTTCCAATAGTCGGCTGCCTTCTGCGTCTCGACATAACCGGGCGCCAGCGCGTTCACGCGCACGCCCTGCCCGGCATATTCCAGCGCCAGCGACTTGGTCAGCCCAAGCAGCGCGTGCTTGGCCACGGGATAGGGGAAGGTATGAGGGATGATGGTGAAGCTGTGCGTCGAGGCGATGTTGAGGATCGCGCCACCGCCATTTGCGATCATTGCCGGCAGCACCGCCTTGGCGCAGTTCCAGGCGCCTTTGACGTTGACATCGAAATTGCGGTTCCACTCCTCCTCAGTCGCCTCGAGCGGCGTCGAGAACACATTCATCCCCGCATTGTTGATCAGCGCGTTGATCGGCCCGATCGCGTCGGTCGCCCGGCTGACGGCAGCGGCAATCGCGGCCCCGTCGCTGATGTCGGCTGAGACATGCCCGACATGGCCCTGCGGCGCTGCTAGGCCGGCGACCGCTTTGTCCAGCAGCGCGCCGTCGCGATCGACCAGGAACAGCCTTGCCCCTTCGGCGAGGCAAGCTTCAGCGATGGCAAGCCCAATGCCTTGCGCGGCGCCGGTGAGGAAGATGCGTTTGCCGGACAGGCGCTCAGCCATGGCTGTCACTCCACTGGAAGATGGTCAGCGCCGGCCCAGTGCCGACGAACGCAGATTGTCGAGCAAAACGGCAAGCAGCAGGATCACACCGCGCACAATGTATTGGTAGAACGCCGGGATGTTGAGCAGGTTCATGGCGTTTTCGGCGATGCCCATGATCAGCACGCCGACGATGACGCCCGACATGGTGGCGCGGCCGCCGGCAAGCGAGACGCCGCCGAGCACGCAGGCCGAGATGACCGAGAGTTCAAGCCCGACCGCGGCATTGGGCTGGCCCGACGTGATGCGCGAGGCCAGAAGGATGCCGGCGATGCCGCAGACCACGCCCTGCAGAGCAAAGATCCAGATCCGCGTCCAGTCGACATTGACGCCGGCCAGGCGCGAAGCCTCCGGGTTGCCGCCGATGGCCAGCGTGTTCTTGCCGAACACGGTACGATTGAGGACAAAACCGAAGATGCAGAACAGCACGGCCAGGACCCAGACCGGCGTCGGAATGCCGAACAGCTTCGACAGCGCCAGTTGGTAGAAATCCGGGCTGTTGATGCCGACGGCGCGGCCGTCCGATGCGATCAGCGCAAGGCCGCGCACGATCTGCATGGTGGCAAGCGTCGTGATCAGTGCGTTGATGCGGAATTTGGCGATGACGACGCCATTGATGAAGCCGACGAAGGCGCCGCAGGCGATTGCCGCGAGAAGCCCGAGCAGGATCGAACCGGTATAGTTCGACGCCATCACCGCGACCATGCCGGCAAAGGCGACGATGGAGCCGACCGAGAGGTCGAAGTCGCGCGCGGCAAGGCAGAACATCATGGTGCAGGCGACAATGCCGACGGTGACCACCGACTGCAGCAGGCCGAGCATGTTGCGGTCAGTCAGAAAATTCGGCACCAGCAGCGACACCAGCGCGAAGGCGACGATGAAGATCACGACGAGGCCCTGTTCGCCGAGCAGGATCTTCTTCAACTGATCGGTCATGGCAAAGATCCTCAGGATGCGATCGCGTCGGGGGTTTTCTGATCGGGAAGAGCGGCGGCCAGGATCGCTTTTTCGGCGAACTGGTCGCGCGCGAGTTCGGCGCTGACCCGCCCGCCGCACATCACCAGGATGCGGTCGCAAATGCCCATCACTTCCGGCAATTCGGACGAGACGACGACGATCGCCATGCCGTCTTCGGCAAGCTGGTAGAGCAGTTCGTAGATTTCCGCTTTGGCGCCGACGTCGATACCGCGTGTCGGCTCGTCGACGATAAGCACGCGCACGCCCTGCTCCGACAGCCAGCGGCCGAGAATGACCTTCTGCTGGTTGCCGCCGGAGAGGTTGATGATGTCCTGCTTGCGCGACGGCGTGCGCACCTTGAGCTTCTTGATGAAGGTCTCGGCGGTGGCGATCTCGCTGGCGCGGTTCAGGATTCCGAAGCGCGTGTGATGACGCCGCGACGAGATGTTGATGTTCTCCTCGATCGAGCGGCCCTGGATGATGCCGTCATGCTTGCGGTCTTCCGAGCACAAAACGATGCCGGCGCGGATCGCGTCATGCGGATCGGTGGCATGAACGACCTTGCCATCAACGGTAATGGTGCCGCCTGAGCGCGGGTCGGCGCCGAAGACCAGCCGCATCAGTTCGGAGCGGCCCGCGCCGATCAGACCGAAGAAGCCGACGATCTCGCCCGCCCTCGCCTCGAAGCTGGCGGGCGTCGTCAGTTTTACTCCGCAAACAGCGTCGACCTTCAGCCGGACATCGCCAGCCGGGCGTGGGCGAAACCCCCAGATGTCGGAGATTTCGCGGCCAACCATTTCGGCGACGACCTGATCGCGCGTGACGTCTTTCAGTGACGCATGGTGCGCCGCGAGCTTGCCGTCGCGCAGCACGGTCAGGCTGTCGCAGAGGCGGAACACTTCGTCCAGCCGGTGCGAGACATAGATGATGACCTTGCCCTCGCCGCGCAGGCGGTCGATCAGGGCAAACAGAATTTCGCTTTCGCGCGACGACAATGACGAGGTCGGCTCATCCAGAGCGATGACGCGCGCGTCGAGCATGATCGCCTTGGCGATCTCGACCATCTGCCGTTCGCCGATGGACAGCGTCTTGACCTTGCGGCTGATATCGATGTCGATGCCCGCCGATTTCAGCTTGGCGCCGACGTCTTCCAGCATTCTGGCGCGGGCGATGATGCCGGCGTTGGTGGGGAAGCGGCCAAGGCTGAGGTTTTCGGCAACAGTGAGCTCAGGAACCAGCTGTAGCTCCTGGTGGATGACGATGACGCCATTGTCGAAGGCATCTCGCGTCGTTGCATAGGCTTGCATCTTGCCGTCGATGAGGATCTCGCCGTCATCGGCATGCTGGTCGCCCGACAGGATCTTGATCAGCGTGGATTTGCCGGCGCCGTTCTCGCCCATCAAGCCATGCACGGCGCCCTTGTCGACGCTGAACGAGACGCCGGACAGCGCCTTGACGCCCGGATAGGTCTTGGTGATTTCCGAGAAGTCGAGAAAGGACATGGGGCGCCTATCCTTTTGCCATGCCAAACAGGCGGCGACTGTGAGCCGCCGCCTGTTTGTACAGGGAGGATTATTCGATGCCGAGACCCTTGCGGACCGTCTGGTAGTCGTCGCGCTTGGCCAGCGCACCGGCGGTCAGGATGAGCTTCTCGGGTTCCTTGTTGTTGGCGACCCAGTCATACATGTTGAGCGCAGTCTCGTAGCCGTGACGCTTCGGCGAGATGATCACCGTGCCGACGAAGCCGGTGGCGGTCGGCTTCTTGAACTCGTTGATCGCCGAATCCGCGCCGCCAATGCCGACGCCGATCACGTTTTCGGCCGGGATGCCGACGCTTTCGGAAGCGCGCACGGCGCCGAGAACGGCTTCGTCGTTGAGGCCGAAGGAGACCCACTTCTTGATGTCGGCATGGGCGTTGAGTACCACCGTCGCCGCATTGAGCGCAGCCTCGGTATCGGTCTTGGCCTGCGGCGCGTCAAAGATGATTTCGGCCTTGAAGCCGTTGGCCTTGAGCACCGAAATGGCGCCTTCGACCCGGTCGACGGCGGTCGGCAACTGATCATAGGAGACGCGGATGGCGCCAACCTCGTCGGCCTTCCAGCCGCGCGCCTTCATTTCGTCGACGATCGCCTGGCCGACGGCCTCGCCGATCTTGGTCGCCGAAATGCCCATATGCGGCACGTCTTCCAGCGCCTTCCCGTCTGCGCCGACCAGACGGTCATCAACCGTCATCAGCTTGAGATTGTTGGCGGCGGCCTTGGCGACGATGCCGGGGCCGAGCTTCACATCAGGCGTGCAGACGATGAAGCCTTGCGCGCCCTGCGCGCCGAGATTGTCGATCGCCGACATCAGCTTCTCACCGTCCTCGGCGCCGATCTTGACCAGGGTAAAACCCTTCTCCTTGGCGGCCTGGTCGGCGAACTTCCATTCGTCCTGGAACCACGGCTCCTCGGGCTGTTTGACGATAAAACCTATCTTGGTGTCCTGAGCATATGCAGCGATGGTCGTGACGGACAGCACGGCAAGGGCGCCCGCGACGAGCGCGGTCTTCAGAAGTCGCATGATTACCTCCCAGCGATGGCCGGGCGCTCAGCCCGGATGCAGAGTCTCTAATTCTTTTTATCATACTCGTCAATTGATCTGGTATGATAATTGAGCTACATGCTCTGACCAGGGATCGCTGGCGCAAATCATCCGCATCCGGTAAGGCCGGGGACGCGAGATCAGTGGTTTCGCCGCCTTGGAGGAGGGCTGAGGTGACCGACACTTCGAAGAAGGCATCAGGCGACACCCGCCGCCCGCGCGTCATGCCCGATGTGACCAAGGCGCTTGCCTCAGACATCTTTTCCGGACGCTATCCCGCCGGCTCGTCCCTGCCGACCGAAAACGAACTCGGCGTCGAATATGGCGTCAGCCGCACCGTCATCCGCGAGGCCTTGAAGGTGCTGGCCGCCAAGGGGCTGGTGCTGTCGCGGCCCCGCATCGGCACGGTTGTATGTGAACAGGACAACTGGAACATCATCGACCCGCAGGTGCTGGCCTGGCACGCGCCGCATGCACTGGACGACAAATTGTTCGACGCCATCCTCGAGACGCGCCGCGCCATCGAGCCGCTGGTAGCTGAACTGGCGGCGACTCGTGCGACGCTGCAGGAGATCGCCGATCTCGAAGCCGCCTGGCGCGGCATGGCCAATGCCGGCGAGGATCTCGCCGCCTTCTCGCGCTCGGACATCACTTTCCACCAGATCGTCTATGCCGCGAGCCACAACCCGATCTTCCGCCAGATCGGCAATCTTATCGACACCGGGCTGAAATTCTCGCTCGAAGCAACTGCGACCATTTCGCTCGCCCGGCGCATGGAAGCGGTGGCGGCGCACCGTGAGGTGGTCGAGGCGCTGCGCATGCGCGATGCCGCGGCGGCGCGTGCGGCGGCAGGCCGGATCCTCGACCTTGCGGCGCGCGACCTGGTCAGCGCCAAGAAACTCAAGAACAACTGAGACCAGCATGAAAATCATCTCGCTCACCACCTACATCGTCCCGCCGCGCTGGCTGTTCCTGAAGATCGAGACTGATGCCGGCGTTACCGGCTGGGGCGAGCCTGTGGTCGAAGGCCGTGCGCTGACGGTCGAGGCAGCGGTCAAGGAACTTGGCGATTATCTGATCGGCAAGGACCCGCGCCTGATCGAGGACCATTGGACGGTGATGCATCGCGGCGGCTTCTACCGCGGCGGGCCGATCCTGATGAGCGCCATTGCCGGCATCGACCAGGCGCTGTGGGACATCAAGGGCAAGGCGCTCGGCGTGCCTGTGCACGAACTGCTCGGCGGCAAGCTGCGCGACAGCATCAAGGTCTATTCCTGGATCGGCGGCGACCGGCCGGCGGAAGTGGCTGATGGCGCCAGGGAAGTGGTGGCGCGCGGTTTTCAGGCGCTGAAGATGAATGGCACCGAGGAACTGCAGATCGTCGACAGCCATGACAGAATAGATGCGGCTGTCGAACGAGTCGCCATGGTGCGCGAGGCCGTTGGGTCCAACATTGGCATCGCCGTCGATTTCCACGGCCGCGTCCACCGGCCGATGGCGCGCATGCTGGTCAAGGAGTTGGAACCCTACCGGCTGATGTTCATCGAGGAGCCGGTGCTGAGCGAAAATCGCGAGGCGCTGAAGGAGATCGCCGCCCTCGGCTCGACGCCGATCGCACTCGGCGAGAGGCTCTACAGCCGCTGGGATTTCAAATCGGTGTTCGAACAAGGCGCCGTCGACATCATCCAACCAGACCTGTCGCATGCCGGCGGCATCACCGAATGCCGCAAGATCGCGGCGATGGCCGAGGCCTATGACATTGCGGTGGCGCCCCACTGCCCGCTCGGCCCGATCGCGCTCGCCGCCTGCCTGCAGCTCGATGCCGTCAGCTACAACTGCTTCATCCAGGAACAGAGCCTCGGCATCCACTACAACGCCGCAAACGATTTGCTCGACTATGCCGCCAACAAGGACGTCTTCCGCTACGAGGATGGCTATGTCGCAATCCCCGATGGTCCCGGCCTCGGCGTCGAAATCGACGAGGACTACGTCAAGGAAAGGGCCAGGGAAGGCCACCGCTGGCGCAACCCGGTCTGGCGTCACAAGGACGGCTCCTTCGCCGAGTGGTAGCTCGGCCGACCTTGCGGCCAGGCCTTCAGGACCTCGGGTTCGATTTCGCGGTGGCGCCAGCGTAACGCAGGCCTCTGATGGGCCGCAGCGCCGAGCACCAGCGCATGGGAACCGTCGGCGCCGGCAAGCCGCAACTCGCTGACCGCCTGGGTTGCCGCAAGCGATCGAAAGCAGTCGCTATCCATGGAACATGGCGGATGTCCTGTTCTCATCGACCTTTTCTTGGCCCGCCAGCCGCGTCACCTGCCCGCGGCGTGCCGGCCTGCGTTCCTGCCGGAGAAGATGCAGCTGCCGAGAAATGTCCCTTCCAGCGCATTGTAGCCGTGATAGCCGCCGCCACCGCCGCCGGCCACCTCGCCTGCCGCATAGAGCCCGGCAATGGGTTCGCCATTGCCGTCGAGAACCTGCGAATTGAGATTGGTGTGCAGGCCGCCAAGCGTTTTGCGCGTCAGGATGTTGAGGCGCACCGCGATCAGCGGCCCGTGCCTGGGATCGAGTATCTTGTGCGGCTTGGTCACCCGGAAGATCTTGTCGCCAATGTAGTTGCGGGCGCCGCGGACGGCTGTGACCTGCGCATCCTTGGTATAGGCATGGTCGACCTCGCGATCGCGCGCCACGATCTGCGCCTTGAGCCGGTCGTAGTCGAGCAGATTGTCGCCTGACAGCGCGTTCATGCCGGCGACCAGGTCGGCCAGGTTGTCGCGGACGACGAAGTCCTCGCCCTTTTCCAGGAACGCTGCCACCGATGGTGGCGCCTTGCCGCCGCGCCGGTTCTTCAGCACGGCCCGCCAATCCTTGGCCGTAAAGTCTAGGTTTTGCTCCGAACCCGACAGCACGAACTCCTTCGAAGCGATCGTCTTGCTCAGCACGAACCAGGAATAATCGTGTCCCGTCGACAGGATACGCTTCAAGGTGCCGAGCGAATCGAAGCTCGGGAAGAACGGCGCCTCCATGCGTTGTCCCAGAGCATCGAACCATAGCGGCGACGGCGCCGACAGGATGCGGATGCCGTGGTTCGGCCAGATCGGATTCCAGTTCTTGATCCCCTCGACATAGTGCCACATGCGGTCGGCGTTGATGACGGCCCCGCCGGCGTCCTGGGTGATCGCCACCATGCGGCCGTCGACATGGTGCGGCACGCCGGCACCATACGCTTCGGCGCTGGCCCCAGCCGCCCGACCGGCCAGACCTTGCGAACCAACTCATGATTGCCGCCGATGCCGCCCGAGGTGACGATCACGACACCGGCCGAAAGGTCGAAATCGCCGACGGCCGTGCGGCTCGACTGCTTGCCGCGCTCGACATCGGATGCCTCCAGGATTTCGCCCGCGACGCCGGTGACCGCGCCGTTGGTCTTGATCAGCCGGCTGACCTGATGACGGAATTTCAAAGTGATCAGCCCTTTGGCGACGTGCTCGCGCACGCGCCTTTCGAACGGCGCGACCACGCCCGGCCCAGTGCCCCATGTCAGGTGGAAGCGCGGCACTGAATTGCCGTGGCCATTGGCCAGCGCGCCGCCGCGCTCGGCCCAGCCGACCACCGGCCACCAGCGCATGCCCATGGCGTAGAGCCACGGCCGCATCTCGCCGGCGGCGAAATCGACATAGGCTTCCGCCACTTTCCTTGGCCAATGGTCCTCGGGCCGGTCGAACTGGGCAGAACCCAGCCAATCCTGCCAGGCGAGGTCGCGGCTGTCCTTGATGCGCAGGCGGCGCTGCTCGGGCGTGTTGACCAAAAACAGGCCGCCGAGCGACCAGAATGCCTGGCCGCCGAGAAAACCGCCACCCTCTTGCTCGACGATGATCACGCGCTTTCCGGCATCGCCGAGTTCCGCGGCTGCGGCCAGGCCGGCCAGCCCGCCGCCGACGATGATTGCATCCGTGTCAGCCATTGTCGTAACTCCTGTCCCGGCTTGTTGTTTTTGACATCGGATGCTCGTTGCTAGCCGCGCAGCGCGTTCCAGATGATGCGCGGCAGCTTCAGGAAGCTCGGCCGGTAGTTGAACTCGGTGATCAAGCGGCCGACCATGTGTGCCCTTTTGTGGGTCAGGAACCAGGCCGGCTTCGGCATGATGCGGAACGGCGCTTCGAGCACGCTGCGCTCCGGTCTGTCGAACAAATAGGTGTTGTGGACGACGCCGATGCCGCTCTGCACATCGTCGAGCGTGTGGCCAGGGAAAGCACCCCAGGTCGGGCGCAGCAGCGCGAACAGAACGCCGCTCCAGGAATTGATGCCGATGCCGCCATAGCGCAGTTCGGCAATGATTTCCTCGAAGCGCTGCCGGCCGATCTCGGCGATCGTCCTGGGATGGATGAGGATGTTGGCGGCAAGCGTGCCGTGCAGCTTTTCATTGGCGTAGGCGACAGCGGCGCGCAGATAGGATTCCGCATTGCCCGCCGGCAGCCGCATGACGCTGAGCGCCGGCGCGAACACCTCGGCATTTTCGAGATAGGCGTCCGTGCCCGGCCGGAACGGCACCACAACGCAGGCGGGCCCGCCAGGCCGCTCGAATTTTTGTGCCGTGTCGGCGTGCGCCTCGAAGGCGGCGAGGCGCTCGGTCGCGCCGGGATAATAGGCCGGGCGCGACGGGGCTTTCTGCATCACCTTTTCGAGTGCTGCCAAAAGCGCATCGGATTTGCCCCAGCCTTCGGGCAACACGAGCATTTGGCAGGCGATGCAGTTGAAACCGGAATTGTTGAGCTTTTGGGTAGCGATCAGTTCGGCGTGGTAGGTGATATCGGCATCCGACCACGGACCGGGCACCACGATGGTGGGTGCCACGCCGCCAAGCTCCGAGGTGATACGCCGGCTGTTGCGCGGCGTGCCCGCCGCCTTGTTCTTGCGGCCCTCCTCGCCAGGCCCCCAGACGATCGCGTCATGCGAGGCGGCGGCACCGGTGATGTGGATGTCGTCGACGAGATCGTGGTTGCACAGATACGCGCCGACATCGGCGCCACCGCGCACGATGCGCAGCGCTCCGAATTCGATCAGCGGCCGCAGCGCCGGCCGCAGGAAATCGATCAGATAGTCGTTGACCGGGTTCATCTTGAGCAGAACCACCTGGTGCTCGACCAAAAGCTTGTGCAGGCAGTCGAGCGGCGCGATCGAGGCGACATTGCCGGCGCCGAGCACGAGGCCGATCTTGCCCTTGCGGCTGGTGCGCGGCGCGTCATAGGCCGATGCGGTGTTTGCGGCGAGGTTCGCCTTGGTCACGCCGGGCTGCATCCAGATCTCGGCCTTCAGCCCGGTGAACAACACCTTGTCCCAGAGCGAATTCGGAACCACCGTTACCGCCACCTGTCCGCTAGGCAAGGTGCGGACCGGCAGTCTGTCGAGAAACTTCTTGCCCTCCATCAGGCTGAGCGTGTGGATGAACTGGTTGCAGCCATCCATCAGCGCCGCCGGGCCAGCCAGCCATTCTTCGCCTTCCAGCGGCGAGCCGGTCGGGATGCCCTTCTTGCGCGTCGCGGTTTTGACCCACGCCTCGGCGACCTCGCGGATGTGATCCTTGACCTGCCGCAGCAAGGCGATCCGCTCGCCATTCGAGGTCTGCGCCCAGTCGTCCTTCCTGGCGTCGAGATCGGTGAGGGCGAGGTCGAGTTCGGCTGCCCATTCAGGCTGCACGGGCTGAGTTTTGACTGCCTTGGCGACCATCCTATCCTCCTCCACTTCGGTCTCTTTGTTTGACGCAACTCCGGACGGAACCGCTTCACACTTTTCCTGGAATTGCTCTACGAAAACGGCAGTGCGGCCCATTGCTCGACGAATTTCCCGCCGGAATAGACCTGGATCGAACCGAACTGCTGTAGCACGAATTCGCTCTGGGTCGGACGCAGGAAGGCGTAGTCGTCAGGCCCGACATTGACGTTGTCGGGCAGCGCCATGAATTGCTGATTGGTCGAAAAGCCGAACGTCTTGTCGGTCTTCATCCCCACGGGATGGACGGGCTTCGCCATCCATTTTCCGCCATAGAGAAAACAGCCGCGCCGCGGCAACAGCCCGAGCTTCTGCAGCAGCCAGGAGCGCTGGTCGAGGCCCGGCACCTGGACATCGACCACCTTCATGATCGGCGTCGCGATGAATGCGGCAGGCCGCAATTGGCTGAGGCTCGGCACATCGAAATCGGTCGGCAGCATAAAAGCCGATCCGATGGACAATTCATTGGCGCCGACCCAGCTGTCATAGAGCAATGCGGTGCTGCTGCCGCCAAGATTGAGGATCTTGCGCTGGTCGGCGGCAAGGCAAGCGACATACTGGCGAAACAGGCTGATCGCCTTGACGCGCGCCTTGGCCGGTCCTCCCAGCAGTTTGGGGATATGGCCGATATGCGCCTCGTAGGCCATGACGCCTTCGCATTTCAGCCGCGGGTAATTCGCCAACGCGGAAACTGCCCGGGCCAGTGAGTCGGGATCGCTGATACCGCCGCGATGAAGGCCGACATCGACCTCGAAGCAGACGCGCAGCTCGCGGTCGAGCTCGGCGGCAAGCGAGCCATAGGCGGCCAGCCGCTCCTCGGTATCGATCAGCCAGACGATGCGCGACGTAGCTTCGCCGAGCCCGGCGAGAACGCCCTTCGTCAGCGCGTGCCTGGCGCCGGCAACCGGCATCGGCTTGCCCAACAGGAGATCGACTTGGGGAAACACTTTCAGCATCTCGGCGCTGATCGGCAGATGAAAGGTCATCAGCCTGTCGGTCGCAAACGCAGCGCGGATATGGTCGATCAGCGGCAGGCATGGCAGCGACTTGTCGACGAGGCGCAGATCGAGGCCCGTGGCGAACTTCGCCTTGATCGCAGCGATGTTGTGATCGAGCCGGTCGAGATCGAGCACCAGGCAAGGCTGAAAGATCCCGGCTGCCCTGAGCGCGCCCGACATTTCCGCGAAATAGGTGTCGGTCAAGCTCATGCCGCGACGCCGAGCAGCCTGGCAATATAGGGCGACACGAAGCGGTTGTCCGGGTCCATCTCGCGGCGGACCGCCATCGCATCGTTCCAGCGCGGATAGAGCGCGCTCAATTCCCTTGATGTCAGGCTGTGCATCTTGCCCCAATGCGGGCGGCCGCCGCGCTTCCTGAAGATCGGCTCGGCGGCGTTGAAGAACGCCATCGGATCGCGCTCGACGCCGTGATGGATGGCGATGGAACAGGTTGGGCGCTTGTAGAAGGGGCTGAGCCAGACATTGTCGGGCGCGACGACGCGCACCTCCATCGGAAAATAGACCTCTGGAAACCGCGTCTCGAGCAGCGCAATGATTTCGCTGAGTGCGGGCGCCCCTTCCTCGAACGGCAGGTGGTATTCCATCTCGTTGAACTTGACGTTGCGCTCGGAGGTGAAGACCTTCAGCCACTCCTCGACATAATCCTCGGCCGGCACCTTGGCGAAGGCCGAGCCGATGAGACGGCGGCGCAGCCAAGGGAGCCAGCTGAGATAGTCGCGCAGTTTTCTCAGCGTCGTCACCGCATCGTCGTCTTCCGTCGGCGGACGCACCGTCGCCGGCGCCTCGGTGATGTCGCTGGCAATCAGCAGCGCCTGGCCGGAAAACGGCACATAGTAGAACTCGGCCGAACGATGCGCCGTCATGGTGCTTTCGAATTGCGCAAGCACATCGGCAATCGGCGCCGTCCAGCGGCGGTGCCGCATCCGGTAACTCGCCACGTTGCGGATCGTCACTTCGGTGACGGCGCCGAAAGCGCCGAGCGAAGCGCCCATGGCTTCGATCATGTCGGGGCTCTTGGCACGGTCGAACTCTTTCACGGCGCCACGCCCGTCGACGATCTGCATCGCCTCGAGCTGGGTATGGTAAGCGCCGAGCGTGATGCCCGAGCCGTGGGTGGCGGTGCCCAGCGCCCCGCCGAACGCCTGCTTGTCGATGTCGCCCATGTTCGGCAGCGCCTGGCCGACGCCGTGCAACAGCTTTGCCAGCGCGCCGATCTTGGTGCCGGCGCCGACCCGTGCTGTCAGCCTTTCGGGATCGTGCGACCTCAGGCCCTCGAAGCGATCAAGCGACAGGATCGTCCCGTCATTCTTGACCAGAGGCGTGAAGGAATGGCCCGTGCCAGCGAATCGAACTGGTCCCGGCGCGTTGCGAATGGCACCACTCAGCTCATCGAGACTCTGCGGTTCGGCAAAAGCCTGCGGCGTGGCCGTGACATAGCCCGACCAATTGCTCCACTGGCTGATAGCCTCTCCCACGATCCCTCCCTGGGGCGCCGGCTTTGCCGGTCTTTCTCCTAGCGCTAGATAATATGATACATAGTCAGCTTTTCCGGATATGATACATTGTCAGCTTTCTGTCAACCTGGCAATCGGAGGTGTCTTGCGTCCGCGCCGGCCGCATTATCTACAGCGACGCACGCTGAGCCGGCGTCGGCATTGAACGCAAGTTCGTTGCCCCTTCAAGCCAGCCCAAACGTTTCCACGGCCCGCATGATGCCGCGCAATTCGGCCAAGCCCTTCAGGCGGCCGATCAGCGAGTAGCCGGGATTGATCCTTGTCTTGCCGATATCGTCGGCGAGCAGGTGGCCATGGTCCGGCCGCATCGGGATTTGCCAGTCGGCGCGGCCCTCCTTGCGGCGGCGCGCCTCCTCCTGCATCAGCGCCAGGATGACATGCGCCATGTCGGTGCCGCCTTCGAGATGCTCGGCCTCGTAGAACGAGCCGTCATCCTCGATGGTGATGTTGCGCAGATGGGCGAAGTGGATGCGGTCGGCGAATTCCTTGACCATGGCGACGATGTCGTTGTCGGCGCGCGTGCCGTAGGACCCGGTGCAGAACGTCAGCCCATTGGCCTGGCTGTCGATGGCATTGAGAATGAAACGCGCATCCTCGGCGGTCGAAACGACGCGCGGCAGGCCGTAGAGCGAAAACGGCGGATCGTCGGGGTGGATACACATGCGCACCCCCTCCTCTTCCGCCACCGGAATGATCTCGCGCAGGAACCACGCGAGGTTGCCGCGCAACTCCTTCGGCCCGATTCCGTCATAGTCCGCAAGCGCCTCGCGAAAACTGTCGCGGTCATACTTGCGCTCTGTAGCCGGCAGGCCGGCGATCAGATTGCGCTCGATCTGGTCGATCTTCTCGGGCGGCAATTCCTTCAGCCGCGCTTCCGCCTGCGCAATACGCGCCGGCGTGTAGCTGTCAGCTCCGTTCTTGCGCTTCAGCACGAACAGATCGTAGGCGGCGAAATCAACGGCATCAAAACGCAGGGCGTAGCCTGTCGTCGGCAGACGGTAGGCTAGATCGGTGCGGGTCCAGTCCACCACCGGCATGAAATTGTAGCAGATCGTGGCGATGCCGGCCTTGGCCAGCGCGCGGATCGAATCGCGGTAATAGCCGGCATAGCGCTCGCGTTCCTGCGCGCCGATCTTGAAGGAATTGTGGACCGGAATGCTCTCGACGACCGACCAGGTCAGTCCTGCTTCCTGGATAATGCGCTTGCGCTCCAGCACTTCGGCCTCAGGCCACGCCCGGCCGTCATAGATATGGTGGAGCGCCGAGACCACGCCGGTGGCGCCCGCCTGCTTGACATGATCGAGCGTCACCGGATCATCAGGCCCATACCAGCGCCAGCATTGTTCCATTTTCGGCTTTCCTTCTGAGGTTGGCAACTTATTGTTGGACCCCGATGGGAGTCGATAGAAAATGGAGGAGTTTTTAGAAATGATGGATTTCGACGGCAAGGTCGCCCTGGTGACGGGGACGACCGGCATTGGCCTGGCAACCGCCAGACGCCTTGCGGCCGGTGGCGCCGCAATCATCGCCTGCGGCATCGACCGCGCCGCCAATGCGGCGATGAAAGCGCAACTGGAAAGCGCTGGAGCAGCGGTGCTGGTCATCGACACCGACGTCTCCGTTTCCGACCAGGTGCGCGACGCGGTGGCGGCTGGCGTCGCAAGGTTCGGCGGCCTGGATGTCATCGTCAACTCAGCCGCCGTCCATCCCTATGGCACCGCGACGACGACCGACTGGGAAACCTGGAACCGAACGATGACGGTCAATGTCGGCTCGATCTACCTGACCGCGCATTTCGGCATCCCCGAAATGATCAAGCGCGGTGGCGGCGCCATCGTCAACGTCGCCTCGGTGCAGGGTTTTGCCTGCCAGCAGAACGTCGCCGCCTATGCCACGACCAAAGGGGCCATCCACACGCTGACCCGCTCGCTGGCGCTCGACTATGCGGCATCAGGCATCCGGGTGAATTCGGTCAGCCCGGGCTCGATCCGCACGCCGATCCTGGAGAAGGCCGCGCGCGGCGACGGCGGCAGCGATGCCGATGTCGAAGAGGCCTACAAGCGCTTCGGCGCGGCGCATCCGCTCGGCCGCATCGGCGAACCGGAGGAAGTGGCGGAACTCATCGCCTTCCTTTGCTCGTCGAAGGCCGGCTTCTGCACCGGCGCGGACTACAGGATTGATGGCGGACTGACCGCCGGCATCGGCGTCAGATAGAGCACTGATCGTGCTCTGCACGCTTGCCGGCGATCTCGAGCGCTATGTACCGCCTCTATAGCTTCCACGTCCGCCTGGCATTGCCCGAAAGCAGCTTCGCCCGTTCGTCGGGACTGGCTCCCGCGATCAGCGCATGCGTCGCTGTCACCCAGGTCGCAAGGCCACCGCCAAGCGTGCACACCGGCCAGTCGCTGCCCCACACGACGCGGTCCCAGCCGAAGCAGCCGATCGTGTGTTCGACATAGGGGCGCAAGGTCTCGACGGTCCATGAGCCGGCATCGGCATAGGCGACGACGCCGGAGATCTTGCCGATGACATTGGGACGCCGCGCGATCTCGGTCATATGCTCGCGCCACGGATGCTCGTTGCTGCCCTTGATGTCGGGCACACCGCAATGGTCGAGCACGAACTGTACGTCCGGCGCGAGATCGGCAAGCGCAATCGCTAGCGGAATCTGATGCGGCAGCACGACGAGGTCGAAGGTCAGGCCGGTGCCGGCAAGCCGCTTGATGTTTTCGCGAAACAGCGCGCTGTCCGAAAGCTCGTCCGGCATGACGTGCAGCACGCGACGGAACCCCTTGACGAAGGGATCGGCCTGCTGGCGCTCGAGATAGGCGGCGAAACCGGCCTCCTCCGGGCGGCAGGAGGCGATCGCCCCGCGCAAGAGACTGCCCTTCTCCAGCGACTGCGCCTTCACATGGCTGGTCTCGGCCTGGATGTCGGCTTCATCGACGTCGACCTCCATATGCAGCGCGGCCTCGATGCCGGCCCGGCGGGCCTGGATCGCATATTCTGCGTGCGGGAAATCGCGGTTGAGCGCCGGCTCGCGGCTGAGCCAGGGATAGCGCAGCGCCGACAGGTCGATCAGGTGCAGATGAGTGTCGATGATCATGGCTGTCCTCCTCGGTGATTTCAGATCATCGCCAAATGCCTAAACCCAGCGCATGACACAAGCTTTGGCTCAGGCCCGCTTCGGGATCTCTTTGTCCTCGAGCAGCAGCGTCAGCCCCATGGCGACGAAATAGAGCGCCGCCACCCAGATGAACATCACGTTGAAGCCACTGGAGTAATGGTCGAGCACCACTTCGCGGATCGCGCCCGGCAGGCTCGATGCGAGGTGCGGCGTCAACCCGTTCAGGCCACCCGGCAGCCGGGCGGCGGCGTCTGCAGGAAGCTCGGCTGTCTGCCGGTTCAGCGCCCAGATCATCACCGCGCCGTTCAGCGCCAGACCCAGCGATGCTCCGAGCGTCCGCGCCTGGGTGATCAGCGACGTCACCGCGCCGATATCCTGCAGCGGTGCCGCCGCCTGGATCGCCACGATCAGCACCTGGAACTGCAGGCCCATGCTGATGCCGAACACAGCCATCATCGTTGCCAGCACCCAGATCGGCGTGTGCTGGTTGGTGAGGACAAAGCCCAGCATCAGAAACCCGCCAATACCCATGGCGACCACCGGCATCCATTTGTAGCGTCCGGTTGCGGCAATTACCCGCCCGGCGACGATCGAGATGACCATCGATGTCAGCGACGCCGGCAGGAACAGGAAGCCGACTTCGGCCGGGCTGAGACCCGTCAGCGTCTGCATGTAGAGGGCGAAATAGAAGAACATGCCCAGCGTCACCGTTCCGGCGACCAGCGACACGCCCGAGACGATGCTGACCGTCGAATTGCCGAACAGCCGCAACGGCACGATCGGCTCTTCGGCCCGGCGCTCCACCATGATGAACAAGGTGATGGCGACCAGCGCGAGGAGTGGCAATACGAAGGTGAGCAGGTCCGGCCCGCTGGGGTCGAGCACATGATAGCCCCAATAGACGATCGCCGTCGTGCCGGTGGCGAGCAGCACGCCGCCGAGATAGTCGATGCGGTGCCGCTTTTCGTTGAACCGGCTGCGCATGGCGAAGGCCAGCACCGCCAGCACGATGATGCCTATCGGCAGATTGACCAGGAACACCCAGCGCCAGCCGAACAGGCTGGTGATGTAGCCGCCGGCCAGCGGGCCGAGCACTGATGACAGCGCGAACACCGCCGAACTGTAGCCCTGATATTTCGCGCGGTCGCGCGGCGAAAACAGTTCGCCGATCATGGCGAAGGCCGAGACCATCAGGCCGCCGCCGCCGATGCCTTGCAGCACGCGCGCGGCGATGAGGCTCTCCATCGACCATGCCATGCCGCAGACCAGCGAGCCCAGCAGGAACAGGCCGATCGCCGTCAGCACGACATTCTTGCGGCCATACATGTCGCCGAGCTTGCCGTAGAATGGCGAGACCGCGGCGGTCGAGAGCAGGTAGGCGGCACCGACCCAGCCGAACAAATGCAGATTGCCGAGTTCGCCGGCAATGGTGGGCAAGGCGGTGACGACGATCTGCATGTCGATGGTTGCCATGAACATGGCGATCAGCGCGCCGAAATAGACGATCAAGGTCGTAAGGTCGGGCCTGACTTGGGCCTCAACGGGCCGCGCGTCCGGCAGCGTCTGCTCGACAGTCATCGGTGTCTCCGTAGCTTGGGGCGCGATTTATGTGCCCACAGCCGAGAGGTGTCAACCAGATATGTGCGCTCAGCATATAATTGACATCAGCATATATTCTTGCTAACGCGCTATGGATGAGCAGCAACGCATCCAGCAGTCCGGACCGATTTCCATCCCTGTTCCAGACGCGCGGCGATCGGGACCTCGCCGGTCTGGCGCGCGGCAGCGGCCTGTCCGAACCGGCGGCCGAGGCCGTGGCCGCCATCGATGCGGTAATGAGCAAGGTGCGCCGCTCGATCCAGCGCCGCGACTTCGGCCGCATGATCCTGGCGCGCGTAGACCCTTCGCTGGAAGTGAGCCATCTCGATGCGATCAGCGCCATCGCGAACAATCCGGTTTTCAGCGCTACCCAGCAGGATGAGGTGACGGTTGGCGTCATCGCCGAGCGCCTCGAGATCGATCCGTCGCGCGCCAGCCGCATCGCGGCCGACCTCGTCGAACGCGGCTATGCCTGCCGTGTCGCATCGCAACGCGATGCCCGCCGCATCTGCCTCAAACTCACCGCCAAGGGTGAGCGCCTCGTGGCGGCGGTGCGCCAGACCAAATGGCGGATTTTCGCCGGATCGCTGGCACAGTGGGATGAGCAGGACCTAGTAAGGTTCGCCACCTTGCTGGAACGCTTCGCCGGTTGGGCCATGGACGAAGCCGGGATGAAAAGATCCGCCGAGGCCGTCAAGCAGTTGATGGACGAGATGCTGCCCGAAACGAAATAGGCGGCACGGCGTGGACGCTCACCCATGTGTGCGAGCCGTTCGATAGCCCTTGACGCTCAGGTCGCCTCGGATCGTTATCGGTCGAAGAAACCGGCGTCCTCTTCCGACAGGTATTTCTTCGCCGCTTTGGCATCGATGTCGAGGCCGAGTCCCGGAGCTTCGAGCAGGTCGACCATACTGTCCCTGACGATCTGCCCCTTGGGCAGGCCGATGACGATGTCCTCCCACCACGGGTCGGAGGCGCTGGGATATTCGAAGGCGATGTAGTTGGCCGGCAGCGTGGCGCAGACATTGATCAGCGCGCCGAGGCCCAGCAGACCGTTCGCCGTGCCGTGCGGCGCCATCATGATCGAGTGCATATAGGCATGCTCGGCCACCCATTTGAGCTCGGCGATACCGCCTATATCGGCAGGATCCGGGCCGATGACGCGCACCGCCTGTGTTTCGATCAGTTCCTTGAAATTATGGCGCAGATAAATCTGTTCGCCCGTATGGATCGGGGTGGACGTCGATGTCGTGAGTTCGCGGTAGGCCTGCGGATTGACCCACGGCACGTAGTCGCCGGTCAGCATATCCTCCAGCCACATCAGATTGTATTTTTCGACGGCCCGCGCGAAGCGGATGGCGTCGGGCAGGAACCAGCCGGGGCCGCAATCCAGCGCCAGCGAGACCTTGTCGCCGAGCACATCCTTCATGGCGATGACGCATTCGATCATATGCGCCATGCCGCGCTCGCTGATCTGCCCCTGGTCCATCGCGCCGTGATAGGTCGGCGGCTGACGCACGCCGTAGTGGAAGTCGGGGACGCTGGTCTTCATGTTGGAATGAAAGCTGATGCCTTGCTTGACCATGAAGAAGTTTTCCGGCCGCTCCATCATCCATTTGACGTCGGCCGCGTAATCCTCCGGCCTGTCGCCGGTGCGCTTCTTGCGGATGGAACCGTTATAGACCCGCACCTTGTCGCGCACCTTGCCGCCGAGCAGCTTGTAGACCGGAACGCCTGCCGCCTTGCCGGCGATGTCCCACAGAGCATGCTCGATAGCGCTGACGGCGGCGCCATAGGGCTTGAACGAGCCGCGCTGGCGGATTTTCAACATCACGCGTTCGACATCGGTCGGGTCCTCGCCGATCAGCGCGTCGCGGAAATGCAGCACCCAAGGCTTGAGATAAGGCTTGGTGTACTCAACCTCGCCGAGGCCATGGAGGCCTTCGTCGGTGACGATGCGCACGATGGGATGCTTGCCGATGACGGCGCACCTGAGATCGGTGATCTTCATGATGTCCTCTATTTCACCGACGAGAAGGCGGTTGGCGCGAGAAACTGGCTGGAAATATTGGCCAGGATCGGGCCATCGCGCTCGGACTCGTCGCGGGCCTCGAGCCATGCCCGATCGGTGGTGAAGGCCTTCCATTTCACTTCGCGCTCGGCAAGGGATTCCCAGGCGATGAAATAGGTCAGTCGATTGCTGCTTTCGCCGACCACCGTGGTGAAGAACCCGGCCTGGCGGATGCCGTGCTTGTCCCACAGCGCCAAGGTATGGTCGTTGAAACGCTTGAGCAGCGCCGGCAGCTGGCCCGGCACGCAGTCGTAAATGCGAAGTTCGTAGATCATGGTCCATCCTTCTGTTTACCTCTCCCTCCGAGGAGAGAAGTGTAGAGTCAGCTCCAGGTGCGGTCCCAGGAATATTCGTCGTCCCAGTGATCGGTCGGTTGCCAGATGCCGGTGACGCCGGGCTGCAGGTGCTGGCTGATCACTTCGTCGACGATGTCGTCGATGCCCAGACCAGGCTTGTCGGGCACGGTGATGAAGCCGTCCTTGACCAGCGGCTTGGGCAGGCCGGTGACGATATCGTCCCACCAGTCGACTTCGACGCTGTGATATTCGAGCGCCATGAAGTTTTCCGTGGCTACAGCGACATGCGCGGCGGCCATTGCCGCGATCGGGCTTTCCGCCATGTGAATGGCCATGGCGACGCCATGCTCCTGCGCTGCGTCGCCGATCTTCTTGGTCTCGAGAATGCCGCCGGTGGTCAGCAGATCCGGATGGATGACCGAGATGCCGGCGTTGAGCAGCGGCTGGAATGCTTCCTTGAGGTAGATGTCTTCACCGGTGCAGATCGGCACGGAGGTCGCCTGCTGCAACTGCCGATACTGCTCGGTGTACTGCCAGGGGATCACGTCCTCGAGCCAGGCCGGTGCATACTTCTCGATCCGCCGGGCCAGACGGATGCCGTCCTGCAGCGAGATGTGGCCGACATGGTCGATGGCGAGCGGGACCTCGTAGCCGATCACCTCGCGGACCTCGTGAATATATTGATCGAGCAGGTCGAGGCCCTTTTCGGTGAAATGGAGGCTGGTGAAGGGATGCGGCACGTTCTGCGCATCATAGGCGGCGTTGCGCGCCCGGCGCTCGTCCAGCGTGCGTGCCGGACCGCGCGCGGCATGGCTGCGGAAACCGTCGAGCACGCCGGCCGGCGCCACCACTGCGCCCGATATGTGCGCGATCTGCGCCAGACCGAGATCCATCTTGAGGAAGGTGAAGCCAAGATCCATCCGCGCCTTGAGCCGCTTGCCGGTCTCGGTGCCGCTGGGCTTGTCCGCGTCGGTGTCGCAATAGACCCGCACCTTGTCGCGGAACCGTCCGCCAAGCATCTGGTAGACCGGCACGCCGTAGGCCTTGCCAGCGAGATCCCACAGCGCGATCTCGACTGCCGAGACACCACCACCTTGCCGTCCATGGCCGCCAAATTGCTTGATGCGGCGGAACAGCCGGTCGACGTCGCAAGGGTTCTCGCCTAGCAACCGGCTCTTCAACATCAGCGCATAGGTCGCGCTGGCGCCGTCGCGCACTTCGCCCAGGCCGACAATGCCTTGATTGGTGTAGATCTTGATCAGCGCCGAGGTGAACGGCGCGCCGACGATCTCGGCGACCCGCAGGTCGGTGATGCGCAGGTCGCTCGGCCTGGAGTTCGTATTTACCCGATTGAGCGCCTCGCCGGCGCTACCCGTCTTTGCCATGGCTTATCCTCGTTCTGATGGTGGCGCCCCGCACCCCCGGCCTGCATAAGCGTTGCTAGCCAAGCTCTATCTCGTGGGCCTGCAGGTAGTCTCGGTTCATCTCGACGCCCAGACCCGGCTTCGACGCCAGCTTGAGGCTGCCGTTCGAAACATCGAGTGGCTCGTCGATGAGGTGGTTGTATTTATCGAGATTCCACTCCGACGTTTCGAGCTTGTAGAAGTTGGGAACCGTCATCATCACCTGCGCTCCCGCAACCACATTGATCGGTCCCGCGGCGTCATGGGGCGAGACCGGGATGTAGTAGGCTTCGCACAGGGCGGAAATCTTCTTCAGTTCGGTAATGCCTCCGGTCCAGGTAACGTCCGGCATGATGTAGTCCGCAAGCCTGTTCTCGAGCACCGGCACGAAATCCCATTTGGTGTGGCCGCGCTCGCCCCACGAGATGGCGGCACTGACCTTCTCACGCACTTGCTTGAGAGCATTGAGGCTTTCTGGCGGGCATGGCTCCTCGAACCAGTCGATCTGGCCGGCTTCCTCGAGGCTTCGGCAGAGGCGAATGGCGGTGGGGACGTCGAAGCGGCCATGCGCGTCGATGAGAATGTCGACATCGGGCCCCGCCGTTTCACGGATCAAAGCCGTTAGTTCGGCAGCCTCGCGCTCGTCCTTGCGGGTCATGCTGCCATCGAGGTAGCCGTCCCGCTGTTCGCGCGCCAAGCCATCGGCGATGCGGCCCTGGTGGGGGAAAGGATCGAACTTCAGCCCGGTGTGTCCGGATTCGACGATGTCTCGAATTTCGCGGACCACAGCCTCCTTGCTGGTAAACTTGGCCTGGTTGGGGTGGGTATAGAGCGCGATTTCATCGCGTACCGGACCGCCCAGCAGCTCGTAGATCGGCTTGCCTAGAACTTTGCCGCGAATGTCCCAGAGCGCTATGTCGATAGCGCTCACGCATTCGACTGCGGCGCCGCGGCTGCCCATATAGGTGAAGCTGCGGAAAATCTTGTGCCAGAGATGCTCGATGCGCGCCGGATCCTCACCTGTGACGGCAACACCGATCTGCCGCAGGATCGTGCACAGCGCGCGGTTGGCGAGCCTTGTGGTGGTGGTGATTTCCCCCCAGCCACTGACCCCTTCGTCGGTCGTCACCTCGACGAACAGGAACTCTCCCCAATAGGAAGCATCGGACTTGATCAGCCACGGCCGAACGCTCGTGATTTTCATCTCTCAACTACCTCTGTCTGATGGCCGGACCAATGATTTTCTGGGCTGGAAGTTCTATCCGGCCCGAGCGGCGTTGCGCGCACGCATCTGTTCGAGAACGTGCCGGCCGGAACCCTCGACATGGCGGGCAATGAGTTCGGCCGCCTCGTCGGCATTTCCCGCTTTGATATGCGCGATGAGCTCGCGGTGTTCACGCATGATGGCGGCCCGCCGCGCGAGCGTGAAATTGAAACGCCGGCTCACCGCCCGCAGCACTTCGCGATGCTTCCACCAAAGCTCGGCGGCATGGCGGTTGTAGTGGCGCTGGTACATTACGGTGTGGAAGGCGGTATCAAGTTCACTGTGCCGCAATGTGTCGGTGAAGTTGTTCTCTTCGATCAGAGCCTGGATGCGTTCGAGTTCGGCGATGTCCTCGCCGGTCGCCATGTTCACGAACCATCGCGTCAGGGCCGGCTCGATCAGGACGCCGATCTCGTAGATATCCCGGACAAAATCCTGGTCTATGGGCCGGACGCGCGCGCCACGGTTGGCGACAAAGGTGACGAAGCCCTCCCCTCGCAACAGCTGCAGCGCCTCGCGTACGGGGTTGGTCGAGGTGCCGTGACGCCGGGCGAGATCGGTAACCACAAGTCGTTCGTTGGCGGCGAGCCGTCCCTCGATGATGTCTTCCCGGATCAGCTCATAAAGCGAGGCGCCCTCGCTGGACGCCGCGATGGGATCAATCCCCGCGGGTGGCTCTGCTTTGAAATCACTTGTTTCGGCCAAAGCCGGCTCCCCCGATTAGTACATCACATGCTCGATATCATACACGCGTTTTGCAAACAATGTACGATCGGGTGCGTTGACAGGCAATCCACGATCTGAAAACGTACCAGATGATCGAAGGGATACATTGAGCAGAAGGACACATCCCGCACGGTCGAACGAGCCCTTGGCGCACGGCGGCATGGGAGAATCTGGGAGGATACTATGACGAGGATTACACTCGGCGGTGCCGTCCTGCGCGGCACAATCGCCACTGCTTTGATGGCGTCGCTCATGTCGGGATCGGCGCTGGGTTCGCCGCCAGTCGATTTGAGCAAGTGGTCGCCGGAATATGTGCGCTCCATCGCCGGCACACAGGATTTCGACACGGCCGCCGATTGCGGCAAGGTCACTCCGCTCGACTACAAGGGGCGACTGACGTTCTGGTATCAGGGCGTGTTCGAGGGCGACCCCGACCTGCTGCGTCAGTACTACAAGGATTTCTTCGAGACCTTCCGCAAGACCTATCCGAACATCCAGCTCGAGGATCAGGCCCTCACCTACAACGACCTTCTCGACAAGTTCCGCACGGCGCTGCTGGGCAATGCCGCGCCGATGGCGGTCCGCCTGCAAATCCTGGGCGGAACCGAGTTCGCCTCGAAGGGTTATCTGCAGCCGCTCAAGCCGGAAGATGTGGGCTATCCCACAGAGGATTTCTGGCCCGGCGCCATGAAGGCGGTAACCTGGGATGGCGTGACCTACGGCATTCCCACCAACAATGAGACGATGGCGTTCATCTGGAACGCCGACATTTTCAAGCGTGCGGGCCTCGATCCGGACAAGGCTCCAGCGACCTGGGACGACGTCGTCAAATATTCCAAGCAGATCCATGACAAGCTCGGCATTGCCGGCTACGGCCTCGTGGCGCGCAAGAACGCCGGCAACACGCCGTACCGCTTCATGCCGCAACTATGGGCCTATGGCGGCGGTGTCTTCGACGAAGCCTCCGCGAACCCGACCTATAAGGAGGTCGAGCTCAATAGCCCGCAGAGCAAGGCGGCGTTGCAAGCCTCCTACGACATGTATGTTCGCGACAAGTCGGTTCCGGTCTCGGCCCTCACCAACCAGCAGGCCGATAACCAGCCCCTGTTCGTCGCCGGCCAACTCGGCATGATGGTCTCGCACCCGTCCGACTATAACGTCATGCTCGACCTGCAGAAGAAGGCAACGGGCGCCGACAAGGACAAGGCGCAGACCGTCATCGACAACATGCGCTATGGCCTGATTCCGACCGGCCCCGACGGCAAGCGCGCCGTCGTGTTTGGCGGCTCGAACATTCACATCCTGAAGCCCGAATATGTCGAGGGCGGCAAGGTGGACGAGCCGGCTGCAAAGGCCATCATCTGCATGTGGACGAGCCCTGAATGGTCGCTGAAGATGGCGTATGCCGGCTCGAACCCGGGCAACCTCAACGGCTTCAAGACCAAATGGATGAAGGAACGTCTGGACAACATCAAGTTCCTCGATGTCACGACCTCGATGTTGCCATACGGCATCCCGTTCCCGGCGCTGCCGCAGTCGCCCGAGATCATGAATATCATCGTCCCGGACATGCTGCAGAACGCCCTGACCGGAGCGATGACCGTCGACCAGGCAGCGGACGACGCGGCCGAGAAGGTGAAGAACCTGATGGACGGACTCTAGTCCGGGCCTGACCTGCGATCCGACCGGCTGTGCCGATAGTGCGTGCAGCCGGTTTGCTCCGAAGAACAAGGGCACGCCATCGTGACGATCGTGACCGGCAAGGCCGAGGCTCGCCAAAGATTGCAACCCGGTAGCTCCGGGGCGCTGCGGAATACCTGGGAGCACCGTGCCGACTACGCATACGTGCTTCCAGCGATCGCCGTGATGCTCATCGTCATCGCCTATCCGATCTACTACACGGTCGAGCTGTCGTTCTTTAAAACGCCGCCTGGCCTGCAGCTCCGCGACAAGACCTTCATCGGATTGGACAACTACACGGCCATCCTCACCAGTCAGGTGTTCTGGAAAGTCACCTTGAACACCCTGATCTGGACGATCGCATCCACCTTCGTTGCCTTTGCCTTGGGATTTGCCGCTGCGCTGGCCCTCCACCGCGAGTTTATCGGCCGGGGTGTCCTGCGCGCTATCCTGATCATTCCCTGGGTCATCAGCGCGGTTGCCGCCTCCTATATCTGGAAGTGGATTTACCATTCGGACTTCGGCATCATCGGCGCGGTGCTGGTCGGCCTCGGATTGGCTGACCGGCCGCCGAACTTCATCGACAACGTCAGCACGGTGCTGCCCTCCTTGATCGTCGTCAACATCTGGCGCGAGTTTCCGTTTGCCATGATCATGATGATGGCCGGTTTGCAGACGGTCCCCGACCAGTTGCTGCGCGCCGCGGAAGTCGACGGGGCCAATGCATGGCAGCGTTTCTGGCACGTCACCTTCCCGCATCTGCGCAACGTCTCTACGGTGACAATTCTGCTGCTAGCAGTGGCCAATTTCAATTCCTTCATCATCCCGTGGATCATGACCGGTGGCGGGCCGTCGAACGCTTCGCACATCTGGATCACCCACATTTATGAGCTCGCCTTCGGCCGGCAGCGATGGGGCGTCGCATCGGCCTATTCGGTGCTCCTGTTCCTCATGCTGATGGTGCTGGGCTACTTCTACGTTCGTGCGCTGGCCGGCAACGAGCGCAAGGAGGGCGGCGCATGAGCACGATTGTCGAGACAGTCCCTCAACGTCCGGCCCGGCGCCGCATGCGCATCGACGGATGGCGTTGGGCCGGGCGCATCTTCCTCGTGTTCATGCTGCTTTACACCGCGTTGCCGATGATCTGGATGCTGATCACCTCGATCAAGTCCGGCTTCGCGGCGATGCAGTTCCCGCCGCAATGGTGGCCGGAAGAGCCTACCCTGGCCAGCTACCAAAAGCTGCTGGATCCGCAAAACAGCGTCGGCCAGGACTTCCTGCGTTTTTTCTGGAACAGCCTCTACGTGTCCACGGTCACCACAATCCTTTCGGTGATCGTGGCCGTTCCTGCGGCGTACGCGTTTTCGCGCTTTCGTTTCCCCGGTCGAAACTTCCTGTTCTTCACCGTGCTTTTGCGCAACATGTTCCCGGCGGTGATCTTTCTCGTGCCGCTCTTCATCCTGATGCGCGCGATCGGGCTGGTGAACACGCATGGCTCGCTCATTCTCACCTATCTCACCTTCGGCCTGCCGCTGGCGATCTGGCTGCTCAAGGGCTTTTACGACAACATTCCGGTGCAGCTCGAGCAGGCGGCGCGGATCGATGGGGCGACCCGGTTCCAGGCCTTCATCCTGATCGTGATGCCTCTCTCGACGCCCGGAATCATCGCCACAGCTATCTATTCCTTCATTGGCGCCTGGAACGAGTACATCTATGCCTACACCTTCCTTTCCAAGAACGAGCAGTTGACCCTGCCGGTCGGCATACAGCGTTTCTTCTCGGAGAATACGACGGACTTTCCGGGCCTGATGGCGGCCAGCTTCATGATGAGCGTGCCCGTCGTGGTGCTGTTCCTCCTCCTGCAACGATACTTCGTACGCGCCCTTACAGAAGGCGCGGTCAAACACTAGAGCCGGATGATTTCAGGTCTGTTCGACCTCAAATCTGAATCCGCCTCTAAATCAAAGAGATAGAGCATGATGTCGTCCGAAAACCGCTTCACACTTTTCGGCATCATGCCGTAGGGAGTTGCCGATGGCCCACGTGGTCCTGAGAGATCTCGTCAAGACCTATGGCGGCTTCAAAGCTGTCAACGACGTTTCGCTGACGGTCAATGACGGCGAGTTCGTTGCGCTCGTCGGCCCTTCGGGCTGCGGCAAGACAACCACGCTCAATCTTGTCGCGGGATTGATCCCGGTCACATCGGGCGACATCGTCATCGGCGACCGCGTGGTCAACGACCTCGACCCCAAGGACCGGGACATCGCGATGGTGTTCCAGAACTACGCGCTCTACCCGCAGAAATCGGTCTACAAGAACCTGGCGTTCCCGCTGCAGATGCGCAAGCTGCCCAGGGACGAGATCGACAGGAAGGTCAAGGAAGCGGCGCGCGTGCTCGACATGACGCACCTGCTCGAGCGCAAGCCGCGCGAACTTTCAGGCGGGCAGCAGCAACGTGTCGCCTTGGGGCGCGCCCTCGTCCGCGACCCTGCCGTTTTCCTCATGGACGAGCCGCTCTCCAACCTCGACGCCAAACTGCGCGTCCAGATGCGCTCGGAGATCAAGCGCTTCCACCAGGACCTCAAGGCGACCATCATCTATGTCACGCACGACCAGCTCGAAGCCGTGACCATGGCCGACAAGATGGCGGTGATGAACGGCGGCTACCTGTTGCAATACGATTCTCCGGCGCAGGTCTTTGCCCATCCGGTGAACGTGTTCGTCGCCAGCTTCATCGGCAGCCCGGCGATGAGCCTTGTTCCACTGGAGGCATCGACAGCAAACGGCAACACTGCGTTGACCGGCGCGGAGGGCTGGAGCCTTGAGCTCTCGCCGCTCAACGCCCGGAAGGTTGCGGGGGCAACGTCGAGGAAAGTCGTGCTCGGCGCACGTCACTCGACCATCAGGCTGCACAAGAGCGCGGTGCCAGGCAGCGTCCCGGCCAAGGCCTATACAGTGGAGCCGACCGGAGACGTCACCTTTGTGCAGGCGTTGCTGTCAGGCGCCATCGTCAACATCAGCGTGTCCCCCAACATCGCGGTCGCACCTGACGAGCAGATCTGGCTCGAGTTCGACCAGGAGCGGCTGCATCTGTTCGATGGCGAAACTGAACTGGCCCTCAAGGCCGGCTGAGACAAGACGGGGTTCATTGGGAACGTTGGGGATGGCTGAAAAGCTCAAGATCACCGCGATCAAACCCTATCCTGTGTGGGTTGGAACGCGCAATCAGATGCTCGTCAAGATCGAGACCGACCAAGGCGTCTTCGGCTGGGGCGAGAGCGGCTTGAGCGGGCGCGAAAAGGCCGTTGCCGGCGCGGTCGAGCATTATCGCGAGTTTCTCATCGGCCGCGACCCGATGCAGATCGGGCGGATCTGGCAGGAGACATATCGCAGCCAGTACTTCGAAGGCGGGCGCGTTCTGCAGGCGGCGATTTCCGCCATCGACGTCGCCCTGCACGACATCAAGGGCAAGGCGCTGGGGGTGCCTGTCTACGAACTGCTGGGCGGCAAGCAGCGCGACCGCATCCCCACCTTCGCCTCGACCGGAGACGAGGCCGAGGGCGACGTCGCCATCGAACGAGCCCGGGAGCTGCGCGCACGGGGGTGGCAGGCGATCCGCTTCTTCCCCGCAGGGCAAAGCAGCAGGGACATCTTCGAACCCCGCGAGTCGATCGGCGCTACCGCGAGCATGCTGAACAAGGCGCGCGAGGCGCTTGGCGACGACGTCGTTCTCGGCATCGACTATCATCATCGGCTGTCGGTGGCAGAGGCGGCGAGCTTCTGCAACAAACTCGGCCGCGGCGTGCTGGATTTCCTCGAGGAGCCGATACGAGACGAGACACCTGAAGCCTACGAATCCCTGCGCAGGATGACCGACATTCCCTTTGCCATCGGCGAGGAATTTGCCAGCAAGTGGCAGTTCCTGCCCTACATCGAGCGCGGCATCCATCAGTTCAACCGTCTCGATGTCTGCAATGTCGGCGGGCTCACCGAGGCGATGAAAGTCGCCGGCTGGAGCGAGGCGCACTATGTCGACCTGATGCCGCACAATCCGCTTGGTCCGGTGTGCACGGCCGCGACCCTGCATCTCGCCGCCGCCGTACCCAACTTCGCGTGGCTCGAGACCAGGGAACCCGAGACGAAGCTGGGCTTCGACAATTCCGACTTCTTCCCCGTGCAGCCACGGCTCGACGGTCCCGACTATCCGGTCAGCGACCTGCCGGGCCTCGGCGTCGAGGTCAACGAAGCGGCGGTCCAGGCGGAGGCTTTTCGTTTCTGGGAAGCGCCTCACCTCAGGCGCCGCGACGGGTCTGTTACGAACTGGTAGTCCCCTTTTATCCGGAGTCCACAATGACGCATACCCCTGACATCACGCGACCGCCCAAAGACCTCATTGACGCCCTGAGGGAAATCGGCGCCGCGACGGTTGCCGGCACGCTAGGCCACATGGGTTTCCGCAATCCGCACATGGTCGGTCCGGTGGCGCAGAACCATGGGAAGTCGATCGTCGGGCCGGCGCTGACGCTGCAGTTCCTGCCGCAGCGGCCGGACCTCTTCAGCGAGGGAGAATACGCCGACCCGGAAACGCAACTGCACCGGCACGTGCTCTACCACGCGCAGGAAGGCGATGTGGTCGTCGTCGACGCGCGCGGTGACATGAGCTCGGGCGTCTTCGGCGATATGATGTCGACCTACTTCAAGGGCAGAGGCGGCGCGGGCATCGTCATCGATGGATGCATGCGCGACCGGCCGAATGTCGAAAAGCTCGATCTGCCGCTATGGCTGCGCGGCTGGACGCCCAACTACCATGTGCAAACCAGCATCTATCCGAACGCCGTCAACGTTCCGATCGCCTGCGGCGGTGTCACGGTGATCCCCGGCGACATCATAGTGGCGGACGACGACGGCGTGGTAGTGCTTCCCGTCGCAATGGCCGCAAAGGTGATCGAGGAATCCCGGAAGCATCACGATTGGGAAGAGTTCTCGCGAGAGAAGCTGATGCAGGGCGCACCGCTGCAGCGCTACTATCCGCTGCATGACGATGCCCGCGGCGAATATGAGGAGTGGCGCAAAGCCAATCGCCCGGCGGATTGAAGCAGGCATTCAAGACGATCCATATGTGCGGTGAAACTTGATGTGCGCCCCGACAGACTACTGGGAAGCCGTCTCAGCCGGGACCGCGCCGCCGACGAACGTCCCGATCAAGAAAGGCGCTTTCGTCGGGCGAGGCGGCGGCTCCGACACGGAAGGCGAACGACGTGACCCGCGTCGCATTGATGTCGATACCGCATCGGAAGCTCAGATGGTACCATGTCGTTGCCGTCCGGAAAGCGGTGTCGGGGGCGTCAAGAACATTGCCGGCCTTAAGCGGAATGCTTGGGATCAATTGGGGAGAATAAGAGGCGTCGTTCAACTCTTGCTCCAGAACGCTGGCGCAAAGTCTGGCGGCCCGTTGATCGCGAGGCACGTCGGCCATCGAGTTCGTTGCGAACACATCACCGGTGGCGCCTTGCGAAAAGAGTTTGCGAACGCCCGGAAGGCCCGAATATGGCCGCGGTGTAGCCGCGGCCACGTCCGTGGAGTTTGGCTCTTCGGTGATTCCGCGTCCTGACTTCGTAGCCTTTGCGGGGCGGGGTTTCGGCACGTTTTCGGGTTTGGTCCGAGGCGCCTGAGCCGACGCGGGAAGCTCGATCTCACCGTTGTCCCCAGGGGCAGCCAAAGGCATTGCGGCCGCGGATGCCTGTTTGTCAGAGGGTGGGGTCGCAGCCTCCTGTTTGTCCGCTTCCGGCTTCTCATTAGTCTTGGCTGACTTTGTCGGCTCTCCGGGGTCTGGCGCTGGGGCGGGTTTACTCTCCGCATCCTTTGGCGCGACAGCCGACTGTGGCTCGTTATCCTTGGCCGGCGATGGCACATTGTCTTGAGCGCTGCCTCCATTCAAGGATTTTTTGGGGCCAGTGTCTTTGTCGCCGAACTGAAAAACAGGCTTCAGGACCTCGATTGGCGGCAGCTTTTCCGGTGCCGGCTTTTCAACCTTCTGCTCCGGCGGCTTGTCGGGTTGCGGTGGACGCGGCGCGGGAGCGGGTTTCGGCTTCGGCGGTTCGGGTGGCGGGACGAGTGCGACATTGACCGGTTCCTCCTCCTGCGGCTGCTGGGCAGGAACGGGCAGGCCATAGACCAGGAACGCGGTGATGAGCGCATGCAGGACCAGCGATGCGGGCAAGGCCCACAGCAAGGTCCGACGCCGCTCGGATTTCTCGGTCTTCATCCCTCACGATGTGGAGCGAAACTGCGGCGGCATCAAGCGTGGCAACCGTATTGGCGCATTCAGCCGCAGCTCAGCAGTGAGGAGACGACGCCTGATTGCTTCTCGCCGCCGGCTCCATTCTCTGCATGCCCGCCACCAATCTCAGCGACGCAGGCTGGCGTCGCGGGCACGCTCGCGGAGCTCTTCGCGAGAAAGGCCCGCATCCGCCAATATGCTGTCTGGAAGCCGCCTCAAGTTCGCAAGCGTCTGGCGATAGGCAAGCCAGCGGGCGAAACGGTGTCGAAGTTCATGCAACATGATCGTCTCCTTGGCGAGCGGGATACCCACGCTCTTGGATTGGTCGAAAACGCAAAGCAATCGCGCAAAGCGTATGCACGATCGAACGGATTGGGCTGACTTCCTGGCCACCGAGGCGTGCCTGTCATTTTCCTGCCAGGGCAGGATTATCCAACGCCTCCAATGGCTGCATACTTGCGCATGATGTCCGCTTCGCGCTACAGCCACGGTCGCAAGGAGTTTTTCATTTCTGCAAAATGGATATTGGCTGGGACGATCTGAGGTTGTTTCTCGACGTTGCGCGGCTGGGTGGCCTGAGCGCGGCTACGGCAACCACGCGCCTCAGCGCAGCCACACTCGGACGACGCGTCACCGCGCTCGAAAAGCAGATCGGCGAAGCGCTGTTCGTACGGCAGCAGACCGGCTACCGGCTAACCCCGGTCGGTGAAGAACTGCTGCGGCGCGCCGAAGACGTCGAAGCAGCAATGCAGTCGCTGACCCGCTGGCGCGAGGGAAACCTGCCCGACCGCATTGTCCGCGTCTCGGCCGGGCCTTGGACCTCGGCCTTCGTTTCGGCCCATATCGGCGAAATCTGGACGGTCGATGACGGCATCAGGGTGGAACTCGTCACCACCACCGACCGGGTCGACATCGGTCGCCGCGCCGCCGATATCGGCATCCGCAGCGAGCGTCCAACCGAACAGTGGCTGGCCGGCCGCCAGAGCGGCAAGGTCGCGTATGCCATTTATTCCGGACGCCACCTGATCAACGGCATCGCTGCCGGCTTGTTCGTCGGCGTCACCGGCGAAGGAGCAAACGTCGCCTCGGCGCGCTGGCTGCAAGCCCATCACGGCGACCGCATCGCCGTGCGAGGCAACAACACCCATTCGGTGCGAGAACTTGTGGCCGCGGGCGCCGGCCTTTCCGTGTTTCCGTGTTTCGTCGGCGACAGCGATCCGCGGCTGGTTCGCGTCGCTCAGCCTATCCCCGAACTCGAAACCGACCAGTGGATCGTCACCCATCATGAGGAACGCCACTCCCCGCCAGTACGAAAGATTGCCGACCGGATTGCCGCTCTGATGCGGGCCTATCAGCCGTTGTTTCGCGGCAAGATGCCGATCCGCTAAGCCTCAGGCGTCGATCGGCCGCCAGATTCTCAAGGTTCTGGCGCGTGAGGCGGGCGCGTGAAGCTTGAAGGGGTTGGATCCCGGATTGTGGATTTTCGCTGGCCAGAACGGGCCAATTCCGGAAATTGGCTGGAGACTCGTCCAAAAGGTCCCACATCTTGTCTTGCCGCAAAGTTCACCCTCTGATTCCCTGTGCCAAGGCGATAGAACCTGATTCTTGCACCTGGCGTGTTCAAGCGGCGCGTTCCGGGAACTTTTTGTCGATCAATTCCAAGGAGACAAGACGATGAGCACCGCGGCAAGGCCCGTCATCTCGGAAATGCGGCCGAAGATAACCGTCATTGGTGTGGGCGGTGGCGGCGGCAACGCGGTCAACAACATGATTGCCGAAAATCTGCAGGGTGCGGAGTTCATCGTCGCCAACACCGATGCCCAGGCACTGACCATGTCGAAAGCATCGCGGCTGATCCAGCTGGGTGCCCATGTCACGGAAGGCCTGGGCGCCGGGTCGCTGCCGGCGGTCGGCCGCGCGGCAGCCGAGGAATCGATCGACGAGATCAGGGACCACCTTGCGGGAACCCATATGTGCTTCGTGACCGCCGGCATGGGAGGCGGAACTGGAACCGGTGCCGCGCCCGTCATAGCGAACGCTGCACGGGCAGCCGGCATCCTGACCGTGGCCGTCGTCACCAAGCCGTTCACCTTCGAAGGGAAGCGCCGCATGCAAGCCGCCGAAGAGGGCATCGAGCAGCTTCGCGAATGCGCCGATACCGTGATCGTTATTCCGAACCAGAACCTCTTCAGGATCGCCGACGCAAAGACGACTTTCGCGGACGCCTTCGCCATGGCTGATCGCGTCCTTTATTCCGGCGTCGGCTGCATAACCGATCTCATCGTCAAGGAGGGGCTGATCAATCTCGACTTCGCCGACGTGAAGTCGGTGATGCGCGACATGGGCCGCGCAATGATGGGTACCGGGGAAGCCACGGGCGAGGACCGCGCCAGGAAGGCCGCCGAAGCGGCGATAGCAAACCCGCTTCTCGACGAAGCCTCGATGATCGGCGCCAAGGGCGTCCTGGTCTCGATCTCGGGCGGCATGGACATGACGCTGTTCGAAGTCGATGAGGCCGCCACCCGCATCCGCGAGGAGGTCGACGCCGACGCCGACATCATCGTCGGCGCCATATTCGACCGGGCACTCGCCGGAAAATTCAGGGTCTCAGTCGTCGCGACAGGATTGCGGCAGGGCCTGGAGATACCGCAGTAGGCAGGATCCGGGCTGCTGATTTATGAGTCTGGTGGACCGTGGTCATGGGCTTCGCCACCGAAAAGTCGGCCCGCAAGCCCGCACCATCGAACTTGCCGGTGAATTCGCGTTGCCGGCCTAGAGACCGAATTTGTTTCGAGGCCGCTGCCACGAATGCGCGAACTCGCATCAGCGCCGCCGCGGAACCGCTCCCAACTGCAACCGCGCCGCGAATGCGCTTCGACCCGGATCCCCAAAAGGCCATACAGATTGACCACGGCAGACATTTCGCCTGCGATATGGCCAGCATCTGCTGACCACATGATCGGCCCTTTTTGATCGGTGATGCGGGCTCGCTGGATATGGCACAATAAAACCGGCATGGTCAGACGTCGGGAGCATCCAGTGGCGGCCAGCCTCGCAAGCACTATTTCGAAGAAAAACTCAGGTCTACCCGACAGGAGCATGCTCCATGGCTGACACGCCGACACCCGATGCTTCGTTTCTCGCGGCCCTGACGACAGAGCATTTCGTGCAGCAGACAGCGATCAGCACGTCCATAAGTGAAATGGCGTCGCGAACGACCATCTACATTATGTCTCTGTCGAGCGCTCTGGTGGCAACGGGCTTTGTTACGCAGTCCTCCGAGTTCTTCCTGCCGTTTGTCGCGGTTGTGCTGCCATCGGTCTTTTTACTGGGTGCCTTTACCGTCTTGAGGTTGGTCGACATCGCCGCTGAGAACATGCAGGCCCATATCGGCATTGCCCGGATCAGAGCCTACTATCGAACTTTGGGCGACGAGGCTGCCTTCCAGTTTTCCAAGGAATTCGGCCGCTGGCCCGAAAATGACGCCGAACCTTCTCTTCGTACTGGGCCTCTCCTGGCGTACCTGACCACTGCAGCGACTATGATCGCATTCATAAATGCCATCGTCGCTGCGGCGGGCGTTACTCTGCTTGCGTTTCGTGTCGGTGCAGAACTATTGCTCGCGCTGTGTCTTGGTGCTGGAACAGCAATCGGCTTGATGACGATTTTCTATTTATACCAGCGCCTTCGGACGAAAGGCATGGTCCGCATTGCCAAACCCTATGGTTCTGAAAAAAGCGTGCTTTGAGCGGGTAATGAATGTGGTGTTTGTCTGAACGCCGCCGGCATGGCAATTCCGATCTCATTGACGACCAATGCTCCACGCTCTTCGCAGGCTGTTCGCAATGGCGAGCCCTTTCGGGATCGAGATATTTGCGCAAACTTTTTTGCCCGGCATGCGTTGTTCGTTCTCCGAGCACAGGAGAAAGCCATGCAGACTAAGTCGCAGACTTCAGCTGAAGCCGCCAAGCAACGCCATATCCAGCGTGGTATCGACGCCAAAGACGAGACGAAGAGCAATGGCAAAATGCAACACGCGATGCAAGCCGGCGCCCGCAAATATCCCGAGCCGCCTTTTCCCGAGCAGCATCAACCCAAACCGGGGCATGAATGGGCGATCGAGCCCGCTCCGCTCTACGATGCGCCTTACTACCTCGGATCGAAAAAACTCGACGACAAGGTAGCGCTTATCACGGGTGGTGATTCCGGCATCGGCCGTTCGGTGGCAGTCTTGTTCGCCCGCGAGGGCGCCGACATTGCGATCGTATACTTGAGTGAAGACAGGGACGCCGAAGCGACCAAAAACGCCGTCGAAAAGGAAGGCCGGCGTTGCATACTGATAAAAGCCGATGTCAGTGAACGCGAGCATTGCCGCAACGCCGTGGCGCTGACGGTCGAAAAATTCGGCAGGATCGACGTGCTGGTCAACAACGCCGCTTTCCAAATCCATTCCAGTGACTTCAACGACCTGACCGAGGAACATTTCGACACGACGCTGAAGACTAATCTTTACGGCTATTTCCATATGGCGCAGGAGAGCGTGCCGCACATGGAGCCGGGCTCCGCGATCATCAATACCGGTTCGGTGACCGGCATCGACGGTTCCAAGCAACTGGTTGACTATTCGATGACCAAGGGCGGCATTCATGCCTTCACGCGAGCGCTTTCGGGCAATCTGATCGGCAAGGGCGTCCGGGTAAACGCGGTCGCGCCAGGTCCGGTGTGGACGCCGCTCAACCCTTCGGACAAGGAAGCCAACGACGTCTCGAAATTCGGCGCGGATACGCCGATGAAACGGCCAGCGCAACCGGAAGAACTTGCCCCGGCTTACGTGTTCCTCGCCTCGTCGCATTGCTCGAGTTACATCACGGGAGAGATCCTGCCGGTGGTCGGTGGCTACTGAGGTCGCGGAACGTATTTCATTGCATTGGGCTACCGAGTAGACGGCACGCGACGACGTCGTCTCCAGGGAGACGCTTGCCGCGCTCGGTCGCTTCAAGAAACGCGTGATCGGTGCCGTGCGCCGCCGCTACACGGCACCCGCCACGGCTCCGGAGCAATAACGCTCCGTGTTGGTCGAAATCCTCGCTCGCGTTTTCAATTTTCTGAATTTCCGCTTGGAACTCTCCCGCCGGCATACCGTTCAAACATCATTGAGCCGGGAGAACGACCATGCCACGAGGCGACAAATCGAAATACAGCGACAAACAGGAACGCAAAGCCGACCACATTGCCGCAGGCTATGAGAAGCGCGGTGTTTCCGAGAAGGAATCCGAGCGCCGGGCATGGGCGACCGTCAACAAGGACGATGGCGGCGGCAAGAAAGAAGGCGGCTCGGGTCGTGGTAAACACACCGGACACCCCGCGGCCCACAAGGGTGGGAAAAGCGGCGGCAAGGCATCGGCTTCACGGTCAGCCGCAAGCCGATCGGAATCGGCAAAGAAGGCAGCGGCAACCCGCAAGCGGAATGCCGAGCACCATGCCCATTAACTGCCCCGCAACAGGTTCGGAGCGCGATGAAACCCAAGCTCGTCAATCAGGTCAGCGGGCAAAGAATTTTCGTCGTGGTGCTCGACCTCGGCGACGAAGGCTTCGGCGCGCTGACAGCCTTCGCAACCGACCAAAACCTCGGCAGTGCCTCTTTGACTGCGATCGGAGCGTTCGGCGCCGCCTTGATCGATCTTAATGCGTGAGGTTGGCAAGCGCCTGCCCGGCTCCTTGGCCATCCATGGCGGATGTCTCTGTGGCAGGATCCGATTCAGCGCCGGGATCGAACCGAGGGTTCACTACTGCCACTGCGATATGTGCAGACGAGCGACCGGCAGCGCGTTTGCAGTTCTTGCCTGGATGCCCTGCCAAAGCCTGAGCTGGAATTCCGGAACGCCAACATATCGAAGGTCTTCGCCGATCGCGCAAAGAGGCTTCTGCCCAGAATGCGGGTCGCCGCTCAGCCTTTGCTACGACGCGTCGCCAACCGAGATCGCGCTGCACGTCGGTACCTTCGATGATCCGGCTCACCTGGTGCCTCGGTACAACTACGGTTCAGCGCAGCGCCTTGGTTGGGTGTGCTGCGGAATAGACCTACCGGACCGCGACACCGAGGAGCGCTGGTAGCGCCGCCTGTTGCGAATGACCCAGATTGCCGATCAGGAATGCGGCCCTTGTCGCCGTGCCCCGAAAGTGCGGTCTCGATCTGCCCGGCCTACCGACGTGGCCAGACCGTCGACAAGCCCTAAGCGCTAGCCGGTTTTGATCCTTTGGGGGGCCGCATTCTCTATCGCGAGGAAAATCGCTTCGAACAGATCCTCGTCGCGGAAGGGCTTGCCGAGCAAGGGCACGTCGGCCGGCCGATCGGCAATCTCCCGGGCATCGGCATAGCCCGTGATCATGACCGCTGGCCAGTCCGAGCGCAAATTGCGCGCGAAGCGGATCACGTCGACGCCGGATACGAGTGGCATGGCGAAGTCGGTGATAATGACGTCGAACTGGTTGGGAGTGCGCTCCATCATGGCCAGCGCCTCCGCCCCTCCTCCCGCGCAGGTCACCTCGAAACCACGTTGGCGAAGGGACTCGGCGGTCAATTGCCGCAAAACATGGCTGTCGTCGATCAGGAGGATTGATGGGTGCTCCATCCCGGCATCGGCGAACGCTCGTTCAATGTCGGGTTCCACCGCAGGATCGACCGGCTGTTCGGTCGAACGTGGCAGCCAGAGTTGCATGGTAGTTCCGCGGTTGACGACGCTTTCTATGCGAAGTGTCCCACCTGACTGCTTCATGAAGCCGTAGACCGTGCTGAGGCCGAGGCCCGTTCCCTTACCGACCGGCTTGGTGGTGAAGAACGGTTCGACGACTTTGGCGACAAGATCGGGGGGTATGCCGGATCCGGTGTCCTTGACGGCGATCAGGACATAGTCGCCCGGCGGAATATCCTCTGTTTGCGTCACGATCGATCGATTCTGCGCATGCACGGTTATTGTCCCGCCAGAGGGCATGGCGTCACGCGCGTTGAAAACCAGATTCATCAGGGCCAATTCAAGTTGGCCTGCATCGACATGCACCGGCCAGATCGTGTCATCGATCTGCCAGTCGAAACGGATCAACCCCCCCAGTACGGGCGCCACCAATCCATTCATCGTGTCGCCCAGCGCAGCAAGGCGCACCGCTTCCGGCTTCAGGGTCTGGCGCCGCGAGAATGCCAGCATTCGCGCGACAAGGTCAGCGCCTTGTTTTGCAGAACGCCGCGTCAGGTCGAGTACCTGTTGCGCCTGATCATCCAACGTAGCCCGGCGTTCAAGCAGCCCTAACCCACTGAGAATTGCGGCGAGCAGGTTGTTGAAATCATGCGCCAGGCCGCCGGTTAGCTTGCCGATAGCGTCGATGCGCTGGGATTGAAGCAGCTGATCCTCAAGACCGCGCCGCTCCGTGATGTCAAGCAATGTGCCGATAATTTCCGGTTCACGGCCATCTGACCCGTCCGACATCACGCCCTGGTCGAGAAAAATGCGATACTCGCCATTGGCGCAATGCCAGCGGAACTCGCACGTATAGGAGCCGGTGGTTTTGGCCGCCAGCAGCGCTTGCTTCAATCGCGGCAGGTCGTCGGGATGAACGCGGTTGAGACCGAACTCCGGATCCGATGTCAGGTATTCAGGCGCAAAGCCGGTCAAGCGCTCGACGCCCTCCGTAACAAAGCGCGCCGCGAAGGGTGGCTCGGCTGCCCGAGCATGAAAGCAGACCGGCAACGAATTCAGGATGGCATCCTGCCGTTGCTCGGCGCTGCGCAGCGCGCGTTCGGCCTGAAGCTTGTCCTTGTGCGCCTGCAACGCCTGCGCCAATAGTCCCTGCTCGACCTCCGCCTTGCGCTGGATCTCGAGCGTCTTCTCGTGGAGTTCGACGAAAACCGCGACTTTCGAACGCAGCATGATCGGATCGAATGGCTTGAACACATAGTCGACCGCGCCGGCATCATAGCCGCGCAGCATATGCGCATCCTCCTTGTTGATGGCGGTCAAGAAGATGATTGGGGTGCGCTTGGATTGCTCGCGCTGGCGGATAAGTGCGGCCGTTTCATACCCGTCCAACCCTGGCATGAGGACATCCAGGAGAATGACGGCGAACTCCTCTTTCAGCAAAAAGCGCAGAGCCTCTTCGCCCGATTGGGCGCAGATGACCTCTCCGATAGTCGCGAGCACTTCGCTGATCGCCAGCAGATTGCGCTCATCGTCGTCCACCGCCAGGATACGGGCTCTTGCCGGCCCTTCGGCAAGAGCTGCCACCTCAAGTTTCCTTACCCTGTTTCTTGCCAGCTTTTGCATCGAACGGCCGTCAGTTCGCTGCCAGGAGAATTTTTTCCGGGCTCTCGACACGGGATCGGGCACGTCCGATCCAGACACGAAGCAGCGCCAGCAGGAGATCCAGATCGACGGGTTTGGCGATGTAGTCGGAAGCCCCGGCATCCAGACATTTTTGCCGATCCCCCTTCATCGCCTTTGCGGTGACGGAAATCAGCGGGATATGAGCAATCGCCGGTGTGCCGCGAATCCGCCGCATCGTCTCGTAGCCGTCCATCTCCGGCATCATGATATCGATCAATGCCACGTCGACATCGGGCGCCTGTTCAAGAAGCGCGATGCCATCACGGCCCCGCTCGGCATGCAGAACCTGTATGTCATAGGTCTCCAGAACACTCGTGAGCGAATAAATGTTACGAATGTCGTCGTCGACGATGAGAACTTTCGCCCCGGCGAGATCGGACTTGCCGTTGTGTTCAGTTCCTGCCCAGGCCTCTTGGCGACCTTCTCCCGGCAGCGTTGCCGAAATATGCAGCGCCAATTGAGCGAAGTTCTCCGCCCGCGGTGCTTCCGCCAAGGCCGGGTTCAATGCCAGTACCTGTTCAAGCGCGTCCGGGTGAGGTGTAAAGAACAGCAGCTGCGGCAAGGCTTCGCCGAATTGGCCGGTGATCTCGTCCAGCGCCTTTGCGTTGTCCTTGGCGGAGCGTCCAAAGCCGAGCACGACGGCATCATAGAAGGCGAGGCCAACGTCTTCTGCATTTGCCGCAACACGACCAATCGCGGTGACCGACGTTACGCCGTCGCGGATTGCCTCGACCAGAGCCAGACGCCGCTCCGGGTCAGGGTCCACGACCAGAACGCGGCGCTGAACGCGGAGCTTCTTCGAGTGGATATCCTGAAACACCTTCATCAGCTCGTCAGAGGAAACGGGCTTGGTGGAAATGCTGGACGCCCCCTTGCGTGCGAGACTGTCGATGTCTTCGGCACCCGAGATGACATGGATAGGAATTCCCCTCGTCTTCTGGTCATGCCGCAGCAGATCGAAAAGCACCCAGCCATCGATATCCGAAAGTCCGAGATCAAGTGTGATTGCGTCGGGAACGAGCTTGCGGGCCAATGCCAGCGTGCCGGAACCTGCAGTCGACAGAACGCCTTTCAGCCCGGCCGACCGGGCGAGGCCAAGCAGCAACCCGCCAAAGGTCGGATCGTCTTCGACGATCAACACGATCCGATCGGTGGGTAGGATTGAATCGCGGTCGTCGATCAGCTCTGCCGAGGGCGGACTGCTGAGCAGAGCTGTCGCAGCAACCGCCTCCGCCGCCGGAGCCAAGGTCGACTGTACTGTCGTCACGCGGGGGCCGTCGAACGGGATGATGAGGGTAAATGTCGACCCCTTGCCCGGCGTGCTTTCGACCCGCAATTCGCCGCCAAGCAAGCGAGCGATCTCGCGGCTGATCGAGAGCCCAAGGCCGGTGCCGCCATACTTGCGGCTGGTGGTGCCGTCGGCCTGCTGGAAGGCCTCGAAAATCAGCTTCTGTTTGTCTTCTGGAATGCCAATGCCGGTGTCGGTGACGGCGATCGCGAGAGCCTTCACCGGCTGCGTCGCGCCATTGCGGCGGCCGGCCTTTTCAACCCGGAAGTTCAGGCTGACCTCGCCTTCCGAGGTGAATTTGAATGCGTTGGAAAGCAGGTTGAGGACAATCTGCTGCAAGCGTTTCTCATCTGTGCGGACCGTGTCGGGAAGCGCCGGATCGACCTTGATGGTGAAGCCAAGTCCCTTGTCGGCTGCCAGCTGACGAAAAGTTCGTTCCATATGCTGGCGAAGATGCGTCACCGGCATATCGTTGATGTCGATGGAAACAGTGCCCGACTCGATCTTCGACAGATCGAGGATATCGTTGATGAGGCTGAGAAGATCGGTTCCTGCCGAATTGATGGTGCGGGCGAACTCTACCTGTTTTTCGTTGAGGTTGCCGTGCTGGTTGGTCGCCAGCAGGTTTGACAAAATGAGCAGCGAATTGAGCGGCGTGCGCAGTTCGTGGCTCATATTGGCCAGGAATTCGGATTTGTATTTCGACGTGAGCGCCAGTTGCTCGGCTTTTTCCTCCAGCGCGCGTCGCGCCATCTCGATTTCGAGATTCTTGTTTTCGACCTGCTTCTTTTCGTTCTCGAGCAGCTGCGCCTTTTCCTGCAGCTCCTCGTTTGTCGCATGCAGCTCTTCCTGCTTTTTTGTCAGCTCGGTTTGACGCGCTTGCAATTCCGACGTCAGCAGTTGCGACTGCTTGAGCAGGCCCTCCGTGCGCATCGTCGCAGCGATGGTGTTGAGAACGATGCCGACGGATTCCATGAGCTGGTTGAGGAACGACTGGTGTGTGTCACGAAACTCGCCGAACGAGGCGAGCTCGATGACGGCTTTGACTTCATCCTCGAACAGGGCAGGCAGGATGATGACATTGGCTGGCGAGGCGCTGCCAAGACCAGATGTGACCCGAAGGAATTCTGGCGGCACATTGTCCAGCATGATGGCGCGCTTGTCGGCGGCACTTTGCCCAACCAGGCCCTCTCGCAGATCAAGCCGCTGCTTGATGGCAGCCTTGCTCTCGGCGCCATAGGAAGCCGCCAGCTCAAGATAGGATTCCTCCTCGTCGCGATTGGTGACGTAGAACACCCCATACTGGGCGTTCACCAGAGGAGCGAGTTCGGACATGATGAGCCGCGAGACGGTGGCAAGGTCGCGCTCGCCTTGCAGCATGCGCGAAAACCGGGCGAGATTGGTCTTCAACCAGTCCTGCTCGGCATTCTTCAGCGTCTGATCCTTCAGATTGCGGATCATTTCGTTGATGTTGTCTTTCAGCGCGGCGACCTCGCCGGAGGCTTCGACGCTGATCGAACGGGTAAGATCGCCCTTGGTCACCGCCGTCGAAACCTCGGCGATGGCACGCACCTGGGTGGTCAGATTGGCAGCGAGTTGATTGACATTGTCGGTCAGGTCGCGCCAGAGGCCGGCGGCACCTGGCACACGCGCCTGACCACCGAGCTTACCCTCGATGCCCACCTCACGGGCGACGTTGGTCACCTGGTCGGCAAAGGTGGCAAGCGTCTCGATCATGCCGTTGATGGTGTCGGCCAGCAGGGCGATCTCTCCCTTCGCGTCGACCGTCAGTTTGCGCCTGAGATTGCCTTGCGCGACCGCCGTCACGACATCGGCGATGCCGCGCACCTGATTGGTCAAGTTCGTCGCCATCAGGTTGACGTTGTCGGTCAGGTCCTTCCAGGTACCGGCAACACCTTCGACGCGCGCCTGGCCACCAAGCTTGCCCTCGGTGCCAACCTCACGCGCGACTCGGGTGACCTCGCCGGCGAAGGAGTTCAACTGGTCCACCATGGTGTTGATGGTCGACTTGAGCTCCAGGATTTCGCCCTTCACATCGACGGTGATCTTCTTCGACAGGTCGCCGCGCGCCACGGCGGTCGTGACTTCGGCGATGTTGCGCACCTGGCCGGTCAGATTCTCGGCCATCGAGTTCACATTGTCTGTGAGATCCTTCCACGTGCCGGCAACGCCGCGCACCTGCGCCTGGCCTCCCAACTTGCCTTCCGTGCCGACCTCGCGTGCCACGCGCGTGACTTCCGAAGCGAAGGAATTAAGCTGGTCCACCATTGTGTTGATGGTGTCCTTCAGCTCCAGGATCTCGCCGCGGACATCGACGGTGATCTTCTTCGAAAGGTCCCCGAGCGCCACGGCGGTGGTTACCTCGGCGATGTTGCGCACCTGGCCGGTCAGGTTGGCCGCCATGGCGTTGACGTTTTCGGTCAGATCCTTCCACGTGCCGCCGATGCCGCGCACCTGGGCCTGGCCGCCGAGCTTGCCATCGGAGCCGACCTCGCGCGCCACACGTGTCACTTCCGAAGCGAAGGAATTGAGCTGGTCGACCATCGTGTTGATGACGTCCTTGATCTGCAAGATCTCGCCCAGCGCGTCGACGGTGATCTTCTGGGTCAAGTCGCCGGTCGCTATGGCCGTTGCCACCTTCGACACGTCACGCAACTGCACCGTCAAATTGCCGGCCATGGCGTTGACGTTGTCGGTCAGATCCTTCCAGGTGCCACCGACGCCTTCGACATGCGCCTGGCCACCAAGCTTGCCTTCCGATCCCACTTCGCGGGCCACACGCGTGACCTCAGAGGCGAAGGAGTTCAGTTGGTCGACCATCGTGTTGACGGTGTCCTTGAGCTCCAGGATCTCGCCTTTGACGTCGACGGTGATCTTCTTCGACAGGTCGCCGCGCGCCACGGCGGTGGTGACTTCTGCGATGTTTCGAACCTGGCCAGTCAGGTTGGCGGCCATGAGATTGACGTTGTCGGTCAAATCCTTCCATGTGCCGCCGACGCCCCTCACCTCTGCCTGGCCGCCCAGCTTGCCTTCGGTGCCGACCTCGCGTGCCACGCGCGTCACTTCCGAGGCAAAGGAGTTCAGTTGGTCGACCATCGTGTTGATGGTGTCCTTGAGTTCCAGGATTTCGCCTTGCACGGCGACCGTGATCTTCTTGGACAGATCGCCCGACGCGACCGCCGTGGTCACCTCGGCGATATTGCGCACCTGACCGGTCAGGTTCTCGGCCATCGAGTTGACGTTGTCGGTGAGGTCCTTCCAGGTGCCGGCGACGCCGCGCACCTGCGCCTGGCCGCCAAGCTTGCCTTCGGTGCCAACCTCGCGTGCCACGCGCGTGACCTCGCCCGCGAATGAATTCAGCTGGTCCACCATCGTGTTTATCGTGGATTTCAGCTCGAGAATCTCGCCCTTCACGTCCACCGTAATCTTCTTCGACAGGTCGCCCAAAGCCACCGCGGTCGTCACTTCGGCGATGTTGCGCACCTGGCCAGTCAGGTTCTCGGCCATGGAATTCACATTGTCGGTCAGATCCTTCCACGTACCACCAACACCCTCAACGCGCGCCTGGCCGCCAAGCTTGCCTTCAGTGCCGACCTCGCGCGCCACGCGCGTCACTTCCGAAGCGAAGGAATTAAGCTGGTCCACCATCGTGTTGATGGTGTTCTTCAGTTCTAGGATTTCGCCCTTGACATCGACTGTGATCTTCTTCGACAGGTCGCCCGACGCGACCGCCGTCGTAACCTCCGCGATGTTGCGCACTTGCCCGGTCAGGTTCGTGGCCATCGCGTTGACGTTGTCGGTCAGATCTTTCCACGTGCCGGCGACGCCCTTGACCCGGGCTTGGCCGCCGAGCTTGCCTTCCGTACCGACCTCGCGCGCCACGCGCGTCACCTCAGAGGCGAAGGAGGCCAACTGGCCGACCATGGTGTTGACGATCTTGCCGATGCGCAGGAATTCGCCGCGCAGCGGTCGGCCATCAATTTCGACCATCATGGTCTGCGAAAGGTCGCCCTTGGCGACGGCGCCGATAACGCGCGCAACCTCAGCCGTTGGCTGAACCATGTCTTCGATGAGATCATTGACTGAACGGACACTGGATTCCCAACTGCCGGTGGCATTGCGAACCCGGCCGCGCTCGCCTATCCGCCCCTCCTTGCCGACGACCCGGCTCAAGCGCTCGAACTCGCGCGTCACTTGGTCGTTGAGGTCAGCGATCTCGTTGAAAGTCTCAGCTATCTCAGAATCGAGGCCTTCATAAACATTGTCGATGCGGACGGAGAAATCGCCGCGCCGGAAGGCTTTCAGAGAATTCAGGATGCTTCGACGGTCCAATTGCTTCTTGGATGCCTGCACGGTCACAGCGCCACTCCCAGCCCTATGGATTTATACGGATAAAGTTGCCCCCGCGGCCAATGGTGGATCGCGCCGCAAGACCCCAAACGCGGCATCTTCAATTTTGTTCCATCGTGCCGTGAATTCCAGGCCGACGGTTGCGCCTTGGTTTGAACGCCGGATTTTCATGATGCGGTTGTGGATTTATCGTGCTTCAGCCGACCACGACACGTCATAGCCGTTTGCCATTGCCAGAGAGGCATGAATTGCGTTGCGCAACTCGGAAGGCGAGGCAGCCACCCGGTGGTCGAAGCTCACGGCAATTTTCTTGCCGGACATGGCATGGACCATAAGCCCGACAATTCCTCGTCGTCGCAGCGACACTCAGGAAACTTGCGCGGATTCCATCGACCGCAAACGCCGTCGACACAATGTCGTCAGCGCGATTGCCAGCGACTAGGTTTCAAGGTCAATGACTTCGCTTTTCAGCAAATCACCCTCCCAGCGGAAGGCCGACGGCAGAGGCGCCGGATGTCTCGCAAAGATTGCTAGATGCCGGCATCGAGTCTTCGGCGCTGTATCCTGTCCATTCTATGACGGTTGGCCGCGCTGTCGATAGCTCTGCAAGGCTTTGTACGCTTCCAGACACTGATTCACGCGAGCGAGCAGATCAGGCAATCGTGCCGTTCATATACGTTTTCCGGTTCACTGTAGTGCCGTCCGCCAACTGAAACAGTCCGCCCGACCAGAATGACGATTGTCGGCCCTTTCACTTGAAGCCCCCCAGATCAGCGAGTGAGTTGTGGCCAACACTCCAACACCTCCGCCATGCTGGCCGCCTCAATCTGCTCACTGAAGCGGGAATGGTAGACTTCCATCAGTGCGTCATGGGTCTGGTCGGCAGAGCTGCAGATGGCATCGGTGACGAGAATGACGCGAAAGCCACGATCGATGGCGCCAAGCACGGTCGCGAGAACGCAAACGTCGGTTTCGCCACCGGTGATCACGAGCGCACGCACGCCGGAGCCACTCAGCAGCGCGTCGAGCCGCCCCTCGGTCCAGGGCGAATAGACATGTTTGTCGACCACCGTCGCCGGCGGTACAAATCGTGCAAGTTGAGGCATCAGCTCGATCAGGCGCGGATCGATGTTGGAAAGGGTTACCTCCGCCCACCGACGATAGTAGTTTGCCCACATTCCCGGCGCCTCGCCCGGGCGGGCGGCAGGAATGAAGCGCGTGAACAGGGTACGGCTGGCATGTCTGGCGACCAGTTCTTCGATCGCCGGGACCACCTTTTCAGCCCACGGCACGGGCCAAGGTCCACCCGGCGCAAACAGGCGCTGCATGTCGACGCACAGATGCAGGCCATCGTCGCCTATTGGTCCGTGAATCAATCCTTGGGCGGCCACTGGTGGATTCCGTCGGGTTTGGGTTACTGGCCTGCCTGCCGCGCTGCATCGGCCTCAGCCACATCAACAGTGTAAAGCAATTCACCGTTTTCGTTGGATACCCTCACAAGCCAGCCGGACAGAGCGTCCGTGCCAGGCTGCAGGTCGGCGAGAAGATCGATTGCGCAGCGGATAGCTTCGGACCGGGCCGCCTCAAGGCTCGCCATCCTCGACGGCGGTATGCGTCGGCTGGTTTCGCCATCGCGATACTCAAAGACATATACGTCGCCGGCGCCGTCGCTTGCAGAGGTTATCTCGACCTGGTCGAAATTGCCGTTGCTGCTCGCGTCATATTCATTGGCTGCGAGATCAAAGGTCGCTGTCTGGACCAGGATTGCCTTTGCGCGGGCAAGCACGTCATCTTCAGCTTGTATCCCGACGTTTGCCATGTCCACCGTAACGCAGTCGCCGCCCTCGCCGCAAAATATCACCCGGCGAACCGACTGCCCGTCTGGCGCCCTGGCATTCACCACTTCGGTCCGAACGACTTGCATGACACTCTCCTGCCTGTGTCTGACAATGTTCATGGTGCGCTTTCGGTTCCTGCGGATGCAGGCGCCGGCCCGGCTGTCGAGACCGACAGGACTTCCCCGCCGGACATTGACGTGCACCGAGCCCCCGCCGCAGGAACAATTCGAACGGAAACGCGTTGCCCTAGCTGGAAACGGGATAAGCGCAAAATGGCCGCGCCACGTGCTGCCTGGAAGGGCTTCTTGAAGGTTGGTTCGGTTACTTGCGGCGTGAAGATTGTCGGCGCAACCAGCGAAGCATCCAAGATCCATTTCAAGATTTTGAACCGCAAGGACGGTCTGCCGGTCAGGAGCGTCTACGCCGACGAGGAGACCGGAAAGCTGGTGGATGCAGCGGATCAGGTGAAGGGTTTCGAGATCGAAAAAGACGAATTTCTCCAGATCGAACCTGACGACATAAAGGCGTTGAAGCTGACGTCGAAGCACACGCTCGAAGTCGGCGAATTCGTATCGATTGACGATATCGATACGCGCTATCTCGAGAAGCCCTACTATCTGATCCCGGCCGACGGCGCCGCAATCGAAGCATACGGAGTGATCCGCGATGCCATGAAGAACAAGGGCGTGGCCGCTCGATCCTGCGTGGTGCTCTACCAGCGCGGCCGCGAAGTGCTGATTCAGCCCTATGGCAAGGGCATGGTGATGACCGAGCTTCGCAACCACAACGAAATGGTTTCGGAAAGCACTGTGTTCGATGGATTGGCCAAGCAGAAATACGACCCCGATCTGCTCGAAATCGCCGGCATGCTTATTGACAAAAAAGTGACGACCTTCGATCCCTCGAAATTTGAAGACACCTATGAAGACGCGCTGATCGCCATGATCGATGCAAAGCGCAAAGGCAAGAAGCTGCCGAAGCCCGCACCAAGGCCACAGGAGAATGTCATCAACCTCGCTGAGGTGCTGAAGAAGAGCCTCAAACAGGAAGGGCTGGCGAGATCCACAAAGAGAGCCTCACCGAAACGCAAGACAGCATAGTTGATAACTGCCCAGCCAGAAGGTCCGCACAGCAGCTCCAGCCGCCCTTAATAGCTCGGAACAATTCTCGCGGTTGCCCGTTGGCCACCAAGGACGATGCCTTATGGCCGAGATCAAGAACGTCGACAGGGCAGTCCTCAAAGAGCCAGAGGCAGCGGATGCCAACATTGCGCTCAAAGGAGCCGGAACGCAGGACTCTGATCGGGCGCCGACAAGCCCCAGGACCGCTGGCCATCGGTAAAAATACATGGGGTGTGAAAAGACCCTTTCGCCTCCAGACGCGGCGACGCGCGACCTGTGGCGGGCCGAACCCCACGCCCAAGCGAAACCCGGAGAATAGATGTGCCCCCCAAACCAGAGCCAACCGAAGAGCCGCCAGTGGATGCGCCGACGTGGACGCCGGACATACGCGAGCCTGAGCCGGATCTTCTTCCCGACGAAGTGCCAGTTCCTAATCCGGACGAGAACCGTGATCCGCCAAAGCGAGGCGTGGTGACAGACTGAACAACGAGTTTGGTCCGGCATCCTCCTGCAAAGGCGTTTATCTCGCCGCCGGGTTCAAGATCGCCAGTGAAATGCGACTGGATTTGGCTGCGCCGAATGCTTGACGGATTTGGTCTCGATGGTGTGGACCTGTCGACGCCTCGCCAAGCCTCATTTTCCAAGTATCTGTTCGAACGTGCATTGCTTCGGGCTTTTGTCAGGACGCCATCGCAGAAATTTGGTGCCATGACGGAAACGATCGCCGGTGACATGATCGAACCGCACCTCCGCCACCAGTTCGGGCCGCAATGGCTCCCATTGTCCGCTTCTTTCCGTGCTCCACCGACTGGGACCGCCCGGCGCTTTTCCCGTGAAGCCAGGAGCCGATCGCAAAGCTTCAAGTTGTCGCGTAAGCTTGGCCCTGTCCTCCCGGGCGATCGTCGAAGTGAACCCGACATGGTCGAGTTGCCCCTGGTCATTGTACAGGCCAAGCAACAGGGAGCCGACTTCACGCGAATTCGCCAGGTAGCGGAACCCTCCGACGACACAATCGGCCGTGCGCAGGCGCTTGACTTTGACCATGGCGCGCTCGCCGGGTCGATATTCGTCATCGAGAAGCTTGGCAACGACCCCGTCGGTCGAACCTTGTCCGGATTGGCCAAGCCATCTGCCTGCCGCCGCCAAATCACGCGTCGCCCGAGACAGTTCGAGATCCTTTCGCGCGGCCGACTTTACGAACAGTTCGAGTGCAGCGCGCCGAACCGAGAGCGGCTGCTGCATCAAGGCGCCCTCGGAGGTCGCCAACATGTCAAAGAGGATCAGCTTTGCCGGCGTCGCGACCGACAGTTTCCGGATCCTGCTTTCCGCCGGATGCAGCCGCATCTGCAAGGCGTCGAAAGAAAGAGAGCCTGCAATTTCGATGACGATCTCACCATCGACCACGAACTCTTTTGTTTTCAGTTCATGCAACATCGCGACGACTTCCGGGAAATACCGCCCTAACGGCTTGCCGGATTTTGCACGCAACTCCACGGCCGCGCCGGATTTAAAGGCCAGGCAGCGGAACCCGTCCCATTTGGGTTCGTATTGCCATCGGCCAGCATCGGCCGGCAACGTGTCGGCAGCCTTTGCTTCCATCGGCGCCGTGCTCAACGCCACGCCGAAAGACGATTTTACACTCGTCGGCAGATCGCGAGAGATGGCAGATTCGCCCGTCATGAAAGTTCCGTGGACAACGATGGAGATCGACTCAACGCAGCACTGGTGCCGGCTTTGGAAAAAATCATGCTCCAACAGGGTTAGGTCATGATGAGATTTCAACCAATCTCATCATGACCTGGGACGGTCTACTCGGCAGCCTGCATGTTGATCTTGCTTTCCGCCATTTCGGTGAGCTTGCGATCGGTCGCCTGCTCTTCTTTCAGGTTCTTGGCCAATACGTTGGCGCAGTCACTGCGGCCAAGCTGCTTGGCCCAGGCGATGAGCGTGCCATATCTGGTCATCTCATAGTGTTCGACCGCCTGCGCCGACGCTATCAGCGCCGCGTCTAGAACCTCCTTGTCGTCGACGTCGCCGCTCACATCGTCGGCTTCCTCCAGAATGCCGTCTATCGCCGGGCAGTTGACCTCCTTGGCCTTGACGCCATGCAATTCGAACACCTGTTCGACGCGCTCGATATGGCCTTTGGTCTGCTCGAGGTGTTTTTCGAATCCGGCCTTCAATTGCGGATCGGTTGCCTTGCCGATCATCTTCGGCAGCGCTTTCTCGATCTGCTTTTCGGCGTAATAGATGTCGCGCAGCGTGTGCACGAAGAGATCGTCGAGTGTCTTGATGTCCTTCGAAAAGAAGCCCATGGCCTTACCTTTCATTGTGCAGAAGTTCGGGTTCGGCGGCGGCTTGCCCGCCACCCGCGGAGGCCGGGAACTCGTCCCGGCTTGCTGGTCAACGCACCGGTGCCGGAGGAGTTCCTGATTCCGAGCCGGCCGTTACTCCTTTTCGGGACGCTGCGATCCATCTCCGGAGGAGCTTTGACCCGATCACACGTTCCATGGTCCAGACGAGGACCCTCAGGCGCACGCCGGCGCGGAAAAACTGACGGCCAGGAGAGCCGAAACGTGCTGTGCGCCGCAAGCTCTCGCAGGCGATGGCTGCTTCGGCAGATGCAATGCCAGCGCCGGGCGCGCACTATTGTCGGGAGAACTCTTGGTCAAGTATGCGAAGGCCCTCTTCATATTTGGCCGCCGACGCTCCGACCTGCCTCGACTGCCAGATGTTGTCCTCCAGATCGGCGCGTTTTACGGGGAGCGCCACTGGGTTCGACGCAGCCCGCCGGACAAAGGCGAAATACTCCTCATCCGGACTGCGCGACATGGCATCGACCGCCGCGGCAATTGTCGGTCCGAAGCCTGCTTCTTCGAGCTTGGCGCGGGTCCAGCCTTCGCCTTTCTCCAGAACGTCATGAAGGTAGGCAACAGTCTTCTGATCGATTGTCTCGACAGCGTCGACGACACGGCGGCAATGCTCGATATAGGGCCGCCCGGTCTTATCGCGCTGCGACGCGTGAACCTCCTCCGCAATCTTTGCCGCCTGGTAGAAAATGCTCATCGCGCCTGTCCTTACCGTGATTGTCTCTGCCTGATGAAACCTATTCGACGATATGTGGCGTGTGTCGCTTGTCCTCGGCAGGGTCGACATCGATACGGGCCTTTTCCGGATCGAAAGCGCCGTGACCTGCAATAGCCAGAGCGGCCGCATCGGGCGTTTCGTAGGCCCACATGAAATCGTCGGAAGAACTGCCGACGGCGTGGACACGCCAGTAGCTTGCGGTGCCTTTAAGCGGGCACCGGGTGGTGGTGTCGGTCTTTTCGAAAAGATCGAAATAGATGTCCTCGAAGGGGATATAGAAAACGGGCTCGTGCCCGTCTTCACGCAGGACCTTCGCCCGCTCCGTAGCTGCGACGATGGCGTCGGAAAACCGCACCGTCACCGTGCCGGAAAACGGTTCTATGGCCAATCGGCCAAGGTTTTGCTGTGAAGTTGCGCCTGAAGTTTGCATCTGAATTTCTCCCTGGCGATGACCGCAAGATGCCTGGAGACGAAATGCGCGGCGGCGCTTCAGGTTCCGGCATGTCCGATGAAGCTGAATGGCGGGCCGGACTTAAAGCGCCTACCGGTTTCCGTATCCAGCAGTTCTCGTTGGTAAGGCGCGGTGAAATGCTCGTCCAACCCATTCGAAGACTTTGGAAGGACGACACGGTCGTCGCTTCCGTGGAGCGTCAGGGCTGGCACCGAAATGATCTTCGCCGCTACTTGCCGGCGGGCGAGTTCGTGGCTGGAGATGCTCCAGCTGTTTGGCCGTCGTCAGCTGCCGCCTCATGTACGGGCTCCGGGGCGGCCTCAGTTGCTGCCAAGTGGGCCGCAAGGTCCCTATAGACCTTGTCCCTGCCGCCATCGTGTTTAGCGATCAGGCCAAGTAGGTCATGACGGCTTAGCTTTGCAATCTTCATTAGGAATTCGAATTCGTGCTTCGGAATCGAGGCTGCTAGGCGATCGAGTTTGGCCCGCCGGGTCTCTTTGGACACATGTGCTCCTATGTATCCACCCATGCGAGGTACGTACTCGGAGGCCCGCCATTGTCTTGATGGCGGGCCTTCGGGCGGCCGAAGCCGCTAGGTCCATTGGCTACTTGTTGCAATTTTGCACGGTCGAGGTCGTTGCGCCACTTGCAGTGTTGTTATCGATGTCATTGCCTGCGGCGTCCTTGCAACGGTCGGTCATGCCGTTCGATTTTGTAGTCGAGTTTGTGGAATTCGGATCGGTTGGCACGGCCGCATTTCCGCTGCCAGTGCCATTGCCAGCGGCGCCGCCGCTGCCAACAGTTCCAGTACCAGTTCCATTACCCGTGCCAGCCGTGCCGCCAGCACCCGTTCCATTTGTCTGCGCCAGGGCGGAACCGGCCAAGGCAATAGTTAGCACCGACGCGGCTAGAATTTTCTTCAACATTGGAGTCTCCGTGTTTGAATCGCCGAATTGCGATCGCTTTCCCAACGACAGGTTTTTCTCATTGTTCCCGGCGTAATGGATTGTGATCCGCAGCAGCCTTCGTCGAGGTGGATACTCTTGCCGGCGCACGAATTGTGATGAGACCTGACAAGGCAGGATGGGCTTTGTTCAACACCAAAGCGATATGTTGGGCGCGGCTGCATGCATCCGACGCGATCGCGATGCGGAATGTGGGCAAGACGGGTTACAACAGAAGCGGCGATCAGAGCTGCGAGCGAACCGGCCGCCTTGATGTTAATCTGATGGTTGAATCTCAAGACCATTCCGACGCAGGAGCAGAACGCATGCCGGCTCGATCCGAAGGATTTACAATCGCTCTGGCTCACAACGGGGATGCACGAACGCAGGCGGCCGCTGCGCTCTATCGACACAACATCGAACAAACCGGAATCGATGACCGGGCAGTGATCGGCGCGGAGCTTACCGACCCCTCGGAAAAGTTCTGGGGTGGAATTTGGGGCAGAACGGAACTGGGGCTCCTGTTTCTCGACATGTTCTTCTTGCCTGAAAAATTGCGTGGCCGATCCTATGGATCACAGCTTCTTATGGCGATTGAGGAGGAAGCCATTAGGCGTGGATGCAAGAGAGCCGTCGTCGAGACGAGCAGTTTCCAGGCGCCTCAATTTTACCGGCATCATGGGTTTGAGGAATTCGGCAAGGTCGAATTCGTTATTCCAGGACACGCCCGCATCTTCCTTCGCAAGAACCTGCAGTAATCTTTGCGGAGGCGCCATCTGCACGAACGGCTGTTCGCCGGCAAAACGCCGGCGCCTTAGCCCTCCCAGCCGTAGCCATCTACTCCCGAAGGTCCTTTTGCCCTTTCCATCCGGGAAGCTCGGTCATCGGGCATAGCAGCCGCGGTCGCGCCGGATCGGAGATATCGAGTTTATCCCAGGGAATGCGGTACAGGCCGTCGCGGCGGCGCAGCCGAAACAGGTCGAGCATCGCGATGCCGATGGTCGAGGCCGACAGACGCTCGAACGCGGCGTAGATGCCAACGTGGAATTCAGTAACGACGAGCTCGTCGCCACGCTGTTCGGCGAGAATCTCTTCGATGTGACCGATGCTCTTTCCGCGCTGCGAGAGCACGCGTCGCCCGGCAAGATGTTCGAGGTTGACTGTCCTCATCATCACGCTCCTGGGATGCGCCCGATGACATGATCGCGCAACCAGTCCTGCCAGGCGAAAATCGACGTCTCGCCCACCTCGATGTCACATTCGATGTCGAGCCCGTTGTCCTGCACCTTTTTCCACGCAATCCTGTGTGGCACGGCGTGGCGTTTGCCACCCACCCTCGTCGCCAGTTGCGCCATCCATTCCCCGGGCCGCGCGCCAAGGCGGCGCGCCAAAGTGATGGAGCCGAGTTCTATCGCGACAATCCTTGGTGGTTTGCCCCGCCGCAACTCGGCCACCACTCCGTCGACCTTGCCGATCTTGACCCGCCGGCGGTCGAACACCTGCTTGTCCAGGAGATCACGCATCAATTCCATCATGTGCCTCCGAATATCTGCAGCGGAATCGTCACCACGGCGAGCACGAAGGCAAGCGCGATAATGAAGACAACGGCGGCATTCGAAATGATGCCGTTGCGATGTTCGCCGACATAGCGTTCGTCATTCAGCAGGAAGAGAAATGGAACTACCGTCAGCGGAAGGCTCGCCGCCGTTACCGCCATGGAAAAGATGGTCAGCCTCAGTGGGTCGAGGCCAAGCATGATCGGAATGGCGGCCAAAAACAATGATGCCGTATAGACGGCACTGAAGCCCGGATCATCGCGCGGCTTGCGATCCTCGCCCCAGGTCCAGCCAAAGCCCTGTGCCACCAGATATGCCTGTTGCAACCCTACTTCGAGTGCGGCGCCGAAACAGGCAATGGCGAGCGAGGCAACGAATAGAACGAACCCCCAGAAGCCGAATATAGGGATCAGCATCAACGGCAGTTGGTGATAGTCGTCCACCTGGTCGATGCCGCGCGTCGCGAGAACGAGAGCAGCGACGATCAACACGCCGATCGAAATGGTCCCACCGAAGGTCATGCCCAGCCCGGCGATGGCACGATTGGCTCCCAGGTGGCTTTCATCCCATTTGTCCTCGATAGCTCCCGAGGAATAGAACATGAAAAGATAAGGCGATATCGACGCGCCGAGAATGCTGGCCGCCATGAACCAGTAATTGATGGCATCGTGAGCCGGCAGCGAAGGCACGGCGCTGCCAGCGACCGCTGTCCAGTCGGGCTTTAACAACACCGCACCAACCACGAAGCACAGCGTCACGAGGCCGAGGACCGAAACGCCTTTCTCGATAAAGCCAAACGTGCCTTTCCACAGCAGCAGCCATGCCAGCAACGCCACCGGCAGTGCCCACCACTGGAAGCCTATGCCGGTGGCAAGTTCGAGTGCGATGGCCACACCGCCGATCTCAGCGGACAGCACCATGAAATTGACGAGAAGGACGACGAGCAACGGCCATAGGAAGACGTTGAACCCAAATCTTTCACGAATGCCCTCTGAGATCGTGTGATGGCTCATCGCGGCGAACCGACCGGCCATTTCAACCAAAAAGATGATGCATATGGTGCCGAGAACTATGGCCCAGATTAGCTGGAATCCGAAGGCGGCACCCGCCTGCGCCGCCGTAGCCATCGACCCGACTTCGAGGAAACCTCCGACACTGGTGACGACGCCAAGCGATATTTCCAGAAGCTTCTTCACGGCTTTGGTCCGAAAGCGCTGGTGTAAGCGGCGGCGAGCGAGCGCATGGCCGCCCGAAGATCCTGTTGTGCGCTTTCCACCTCAGTGCGATTGTTCACCCGCAATCCCGCCTCGGCATGCGCCACCGCCACCGACAAACTGTTGACTGCTGCCGTCAGTCCTGCTCGCCCGGCTGGTTCAGCGGTCTCGGCCGATCGAATTTGCGCCTCGACATCGGCCAGCGTTTTTCCGACCGAGTGCAGTGCGGCCGTGGCATAGGCGGACGGTGCCGCTCCCTCCACCCAGGCATCCAGCACCATCGATACGGTCTGTGCCGCGGAGGCCGCTGTTCGTGATTGCTGCGCCACCTGATTGGAAGACGAGCATCCGGCCAACCCGGCTAGAATCAGAAGCAAGCACAGGCAGCCAACCGGAAAATGACGGTCGTTATGGGGTACAGCGCGCGTTGGATGCGCCACTCGGATTTCCTCCCCGGCCCGAACCAACTGCGTCCGGCATCAATGATCTAGAGCGCTCGGAGAGCTCGTCAAACGAAACCGACGACGAGCTTGTGAGGTCGGCTAGTCCCACGTAACAAAACGCTCCATCCCGGACAGCCGTGAAAGTGGGGGGGCCCGCGCTTCTCTTTGGCGCGGAGAAGCGCGGGCAGATCGGGCTGAGGGGATGACCCGATCGCGCAGCATCAACATGGGAGGGCAACAACGCTGCACGGTTCGAACTTCCAACTGGGCCACTTGTTCCAACTTCAACTGATCCGTTCTGAGTACTCAATCCATGCGTTCGGGGGGCCTTTTTTGAAGGTAGGCCATCGCGAGTTCTCATGGCGTAGAACGGTTTTTGTCGCAACGGCCCATCCATGAATGCGCGCGACGACCGCGATGACGACCGTCGCCTGACCGTCATGACAGCGCACGATCAATCCAGCCCAAACGCCGCGGAACAATTGTGCCCGCTCGTGGTTCCGATGGCACGAAGATGGAGGATATGATGACGGACGCCAAACTCGCTGTGGTGACCGGCGCCTCGAGTGGCATCGGAAGGGAACTCGCAAAGCTGTGCGCTAAAGACGGTTACGACCTGATCATCGCCGCCGACGAGCCGGCTATCCGGCAGGCGGCAGAGGCACTAGAGACCCACAATGTAACGGTCGAAGCCATTGAGGCCGATCTGGCGACCGTCGAGGGCGCCGATCGGTTGATCTCCCAGATCGGCGATCGCGATATCGACCTGTTGTTTCTCAATGCGGGACGCGGGCTCGGCAACGGCTTCGTCGACCAGGACTGGCGAAAAGTCCGCCGGATCATCGACACCAATGTCACCGGAACGGTCTATCTGGCGCATGAACTCGGCGCCAAGATGGCCCGGCGAGGTCGCGGGCGCATCCTGTTCACCGGGTCGATCGCCGGCTTCATGCCCGGAACATTCCAGGCCGTCTACAACGGCACGAAGGCGTTCATCGATTCCTTCTCGATCGCGCTCCGCCATGAGCTGAAAGATAGCGGCGTGACGGTCACCGTGCTGATGCCTGGCCCCACGCAGACGCGATTCTTCGAGCGCGCTGAAATGATGGATACCAAGGTCGGCTCCGATGAAAAGGACAATCCGGCCGATGTCGCCAAGACGGGTTACGAGGCGATGATGGCCGGTGATGAACAGGTCGTCAGCGGTTGGAAAAACAAGCTGCAGGTCGCCGCCGCGCATGTCACGCCGGCAGCCACTTTGGCCGAACAGCACCGTAGGATGGCCGAGCCGGGGTCGGCGTCCAGCGACTGAGCTGATATTTCGCGTCATCAAACGGGCTGGCATTCGCAGAGACCGCATGTGCTGCGCGAGGCAATCTATCGCTGCCGCAGGGGCGGCACAATCTCGGTTCCCGGCGTCTGTGTTGGCCTGGTCGATCACATCCCGTTTGGCGGCGATGAATGAGGGACCGGCTTTCCGGATGGGCCAGACGCATACGCAACGCTACCTGGAACCTTTATTGGCGATGGTCCAGAACGGCGAAATCGATCCCTCCTTGTGATTACCCACCGGACAGATCTGAAAGCAGGGCCGGATCTCTACAAGACGTTCCGCGACAATCAGGAGGTTGTGTCAAAGTGGTGATGCGGCCTCACGGCCGAGACGGGCAAAGGCGACCCACACCTCACTGCAATCACAAGGGAACATTCGCGTCGACGGCCGGTTAGGTGCCACTTCCGTAACGGTCACCTGCCGTCAAAGCGAGCCCATGATGAACCACGACCAGCATGACAATGTACCAGATGCAGCGCGTAGACTTGTCGTCGGAAGCATGGCAGGAGGAATTCTCGCCGCTTATGCTTCCACGGCGTCAGCCGATACGGGAACAGTGCCTGCTAAAGCAGGCCCTGCGAGTCCGATGCTCAAACAGAATCCGGTGACGCAATATCCCCAGCCGCCGTTCAAGCCACAGGAACAGAAGTGGCCGGGGTTGGCGAGCAAGATGGTGCCGCGCCCGGATCACGGCGAAACGACCTACAAGGGATCAGGCAGGCTTGCCGGTGGCAAAGCGCTGATAACCGGCGGCGATTCCGGTATTGGTCGTGCGACGGCGATTGCATTCGCGCGCGAGCGTGCGGACGTTGCTTTCGGCTACCTCCCCGAAGAACAGGAAGACGCCGACGAACTGGTGGACCTAATAAAAGCGGCAGGTCAAAAGGCTTGCCGGCGATATCCGCAATGAGGCCTTTTGCAGAAAGCTGGCCGATGAAGCAGCAACGCCCCTCGGCGGTCTCGACATCCTGGTCAGCAACGCTGCCCGCTCACTAGAGTCCACGGTCCTCAAAAAGGGGCGCCGAGCTCACCGCTCCTTAGGCGTGGTGGGCTTTCAGACTGTCTACAGGAGGAACCAATGGCTGGCGATGAAATAGAAAGAAGGCGACTGCAGATGTTGATCGAACAATATCTGGAGACCCGTAAGCGACGGCACGATTTCGTGTCGATCGCGAATGCCGAACTCGCGATCAAGGCGGTCATGCCGCATTGCCCGGTGTCAAGCGCAGCGTTGGCAGAAATGATAGCCGCTGGCGCCGTCACTTACGGCCTTGGCGTCCTATTCGACGCGAGGCAAACCGAGGGCGAACTGCCCGTCGTTTGATAGGCTCATCGCCTGACCAATCGTCGCGCGGTCGCCAAGCCCAGCTCTGGAATACGCCAGACCGGGAGCATGTCAATCGTGCCGGCCGGATCGCAGGCACCTGCTGGCGACGCCGTCTCGGGCCTGGACCCGAATGTCGTCGCATATCTGGTGAAAAACCAGTGTCTTTGTCACACGAGAAGTGCGTTACCGGGCTTCTCGTTGGGTTGGCACCGTTCCGCTGTCCTGGCGTCTTGCCAAAGACGTCGGTTGAACACCGAGCATATTTCGCACGGCCTCGACCAGCGCGGCAGCCCACACGGGTTTTGACAGCATCTTGTGATGACGCAAATCCTGCGGAATGTCGGATGTTGTGTACCCACTGACGAAAACAAACGGAATTCCGCGTTGCGCTAGAAGAGGGACAAGGGCAGCGCTGGTCTCGCCGCCGAGACCAATGTCCAGGACCGCGGCAGATATGACTTCACTCTCGATCAGCTTTTTCGCGCGAGCAACGGACGGCACTGGCCCGGCGATGGCGAAGCCGGCCTCTTCCAGAATTGCGCGGTGCTCCTCCGCGACCAGCCATTCATCTTCGACGATAAGGATACGAGATGCAGTCACGTTTCGCTCTCCCGATGATCAAACGGAAACTCAATCCGCAAGCTCAAACCATCGGAACCGAAAGATGTTTCAAAATTTCCGCCAAGCCGATACTCAATTTCGCCCTTCACCAGCGAAAGACCAAATCCCGTCTTCTCAGGTGGAGTGACAGCGGGACCGCCGCTTTCTAACCATTCGAGCTGAAAACCGTGATCCGACGCCGACCAAGTCACGGACACCACGCCGTTTGGCACGGACAAGGCGCCATATTTTCCAGCATTCGTGGCAAGTTCATGGATCACCATGCCAAGCGACAGGCCCTGCTGAGGCTTGAGCCGAATGTCCTCGCCTGTGGTGTTGATGCGTTCCAGCCCGAACGGCTCCACTTCCTGCCGCACGATTTCCTCTACCGAGACCTCTTTCCAGCTTTCGCGCGAGAGCACTCCGTAGGCCCGCGCCATGGCGCGCAGGCGACCGATGAGCGCTTCGGCGAAAGCCTCCGAAGAGGGAGCATTTTTCAGGGTCTGACTGGCAATGCTGACCGTAACAGCCAGCATGTTCTTGACCCGATGATTGAGTTCCGAGATCAATACCCGCTGGTGGGCTTCGGCTTCAGCCATGGTCGTCACATCGACAAAGGTCACCACCACACCTTGGATTTTTCGCACGCTGTCGCGGTAGGGGATCAGCCGCACGAGATAGTGGACGCCGTCGCTATCGCGCGGTAGCTGGTGCTCGATCATCTCGCCGGCTTTGAAAACTTGCGCGATATGGTCGCGCAGGTGCGGATAATCGAGCCGGCTGGCAAGATCGGTAAGCGGTCTTCCGATGTCGGTCGGCAGCAAATTGAAGAACGAAGACGCCGCCGGCGTGAAGCTGCGGATAACCAGCTTGGTATCGAGAAAAACAGTCGCGATCTGTGTGCTCTCGAACAGGTTCTTCAGATCGCTGTTGGCCCGATCGAGATCCTCGATCTTGGAAACCAGTTCGGCATTGATGGTGTTCAATTCCTCATTGAGGGACTGCATTTCTTCCTTGGAGGCCTCAAGCTCCTCATTGGAGGACTGGGCTTCTTCGTTGACTGAGACGAGTTCCTCATTGGAAGATTTCAACTCCTCCAATGCGGTCTCATATTCTTCGATCGTCGATTGCAGGCGCTCGCGCGTATCGCGGAGCTCGCGCTCGAAATCAGCAATCCCGGATGGCTGACGAACCTTTAGAGCCTCCAGCCGCGGCTGCGGCTGGCCCACCGGTTCGAACAGGACGAGAAACAGCGGCTCGCCGCTGCCGCGATCAACCAAGGGCTCGATCGTCAATGTGACGAATTGGACACGATCTTCATCTTCTTCAATGGCTATCGCTTCGCGCACAACCGTGCGCCGGCCTTCGGCCGCTTCCCGCAAAGCGCCGCGCAGTTCCAGACGCAGGCCGCTGCGTGCCATTGTGAGCAATTGTCTGCTCGGCACCCCTTGCGGCGGCTCGAGATATTTGCCGGTTCTGACCGAGTAATAGACGACATCTCCATCACCATTGATGACGACATGGGCCGGAGCGTAGCGTTCGAGAACATGGGCTTCAACGGTTTGCCTTAGGGAATAAGACAAGCCGCGGCGGGCATGAGTGTCATTGGCGCTGGAAAAGTTGCTTGCAGGCGCAGCATTCAACAAGATCGGCAGCCGCGGCGGCGCCGTATGTTCTCGTGCCTTGAATATCCGTTGTTTCTTGTCGACCGGTGCAAACAGATCGGCATGCTGGCTTATGCTCTCGGAGGTGCCAAGGAACAGATAGCCGCCGGGCTTCAGCGAATAGTGGAAGGTCGGAATAACCTGCTTTTGCACATCGGGGCCGAAATAGATCAGCAGGTTCCGGCACGACACCATGTCCATGCGCGAGAAGGGTGGATCGCGGATGACGCTGTGCGCCGAGAAGATGCAGAGATCACGTACGCTCTTGCTCAAGATGAAACTTGTGCCGTCATTGCTGAAGAAGCGTTCGCGACGTTCAGGCGAAACGCCCGCAAGCAATGACTCCGGATAGCGCGCCGAACGTGCGATGCCCAACGCCGCGTCATCGATGTCCGTGGCGAAAATCTGGATGCGCGGCACAGCCGAAAGTGTATCCATATGCTCGCGCATCAGCATTCCGATCGAGAAGACTTCCTCGCCGGTTGCGCAGCCGGGCACCCAGACGCGGATCGTATCGTTGGCGTCCTTGCCTTCGAAAAGTTTGGGGATGACGGTTTCTTCCAGGGTCTTGAAAGCGTCCGTATCGCGGAAGAAATTTGTCACGTTGATCAGCAGGTCGCGAAACAGCGACCGCACTTCCTCCGCATTTGAACGAAGCAACTCTATATAGGCATCGATCGCCGTGTTCTGTGTTATTTGCATGCGTCGCCTGACGCGACGCAAGAACGTCTTGGCCTTGTAGCCCGAGAAATCATGTCCCGAATGGCTGCGCAGGATCGCGTAGATTTCCTCCTGGCCCTTGCGGAGTTTCAAAGCACTGGCCTTGCCATCGTCAGCTTCAAGCTCGTCGAGCAGTTCAAAGCTGTGGGCAAATTCCATGAGTTTCGCACCCATCTCATCGGCCGGGATGGCGATATCGATCAGACCGGAACTGATCGCGCTGCGCGGCATGTCGGGATTGCTCGGACCCGACTCGTCGGAGAGTTGCGCCAGCGTCAGGCCGCCATGCTCCTTGATTGCCTTGATGCCCAACGTACCGTCGGAATCGCCGCCCGACAGGACGACGCCGACGGCGTATTCGCCCTGATCCTCGGCCAGCGCGCTGAAAAAGATATCGATGGGCTTGCGCTCCCTGGACACGGAATTCGGTTGGCGCAGCTTTAGGCTGGAATTTTCGATGGTGAGGATCGCGTTGTGCGGCATCACGTAGACGGTGTCAGGATGGATATCCATTGCATCTTCAGCGACACGAACCGGAATTCCGGTGTAAAGCGCAATCACTTCGTGCAGCAGACTTTCCCGTTCCGGGCTGAGATGCGTGACGATCACGAACGCCATCCCGCTCGAAGACGGCATCCCGCGAAAAAATCCCTCCATGGCGGCAATGCCGCCCGCAGAGGCGCCAATACCGACTATGGGGAACCTCGGCAGCTTTTGCATCAATTGTCCTGCTTCAGTGAAATGCAACGCGTTAGCGCTGATTTCGATCCAATGTGTAAACCGTTCCTACTCAAATTCCCATCCCGCACCGCCGATAGCCACGGAACCGATGGACGCGACCGCCGTTTAAAGCCCGGAGGGCTGCTATGTTATTAGGCATGCGAATTCTGCTCGTCGAGGACGAATTCTTGCTGGCAAGCGAACTTGCCTCTTATTTCAGCGATTGTGGGGCGACCGTTTTGGGGCCGGTGTCGTCAGTCAGCCGGGCTCGACGATATATCGATTCAGCGGATGGGGCGGTGCTGGACATCGACCTCAACGGTGAGACTGTTTTTCCCCTCGCCGATGAGCTGACGGACCGAGGCATCCCGTTCGTATTCTTCTCCGGAAACGATCAGATCACCCTACCGGAGCGGTTCCGATACACCCAAAACCTCTCCAAGCCGGCCGGGTTCAGGACGGTTGCCGGGATTCTCGCCGCGCAATCAACAGCGCTTGGTGAAGACAATGTTTTCCGCGCTCTTCCAAAACTGAGGCTGTCCGCGCGGCTGTTGTTAGGCGACCCACAAGCGGCCGATCGCCTCGTCGAACGGACATTGAAGGCGGCGCTGGAGGAGCGGTTGTCGACGCGGCATGACCTTCCCTTGAGCGAATGGCTCAATACTCTCATGGAGGAGGTGCTCCGCAACGACAGGTCTGGCATCATGAATTAAGATTGTCCGATAGTTTGCCGCAGGCCGCCCTGTCGACCGCCCCCGCTACGGTACCCCTCCCCAAGAGCGCTTCGCTTCGTCTTGCAAATACGGCCGCATTCCTGCTAGAAATCCTCGTGGCCAAACCTCCGCAAACCAAACCTGACTCATTCCGCGATCCTGTTGAGGGCGACGCACTCGCAGCGCTGCTCGACGAAATCGCGGAAGAGGAAACACCTGAACGGCTGTTGAAGCTCGCCCTTGAGCTGCAGCAGCAACTGCTGTTGTCAAAGCAGCTGAAAAATCCCAACTGAACGGCCTGCAGCTAGGCATCTTGATTTGCCTCGAGTTCCACGATGGTGTCATCGCCTCGTTCGCCAGACCCATGCTGCTGCGGTAATCTTTCTGCGCTCGATGTGGGCGAAACCCCAGTCTCAATAGCTCAGCGGTTCTGCGCCCAGAAGGCCCTGATCCCATCATGACGCCGATGAGAGGACCAGGAAGATCAGGGCCAACTTGGGTCGCAGCCCAAGGTCGATCACTGCTGCCCTGGCATCTCGGTATTTTCTTGCGGGTTCTTTTTAACGCCGGGCGCGGGTGATGTCTCGGCGGGGGCATTGCCGCCTTGGTTCTGTTCCGGGGTGCGCTTTACTGGCGATGTCTGCCACGATCCGCCTGAAAGGGGTATGAACACAAAGAAGGCTAGCAGTGCGACGAAGATCACAGCCGCAATGACGACGCCCCACCCGAGTACATTTCGGGTGCCACGCTGTTCTTCCTTCCGGGACACATGCTCCGTCATCACTGGACTCCTTTGTGTCATTCGATGAAGTACAAATTTATCGTGCAGATCGACCGCACGGTCTGCTCTTCCCCGGCGCCGGCCACCGGCACAGCTGAAGAAAGCTGAAGCTAATCTTCTCCAGCTTTTCGGCTGCCTGGTTTGGCGACCCGCTTTGGCGTTTCCGGCACTGCCGGTTTCTGCTCGGGTGCAGGCGGATTGACCGCCTCATGCGCCAAACGGGCTTTGCGCAATCGCGCCGTTTTCTCTTCCCGCGCTTTACGCTCGGCTTCCATTACTCCTTGTGCGTAGAGGGTGGCTCGTGCGTCTCTGTCGTTTGCGGATCCACTGGCCGCCATAGTCAGCCCTCCGCCTTGTAATTTCTTGCTTCCTTCTTGACGCCGTCTTTGCCGTGCTCGGCTGCAAGCTCTTTGGCCTGCCCGGGTGACACGTCGGTGACTTCGGCCAACTTGATTGCCTCTTTTTCAGAGAGATCACTGTCCTTTCGCGTGGGGTTCCTTGTCATCGCAGATCTCCTATCAGAGCCCAAACGACCGGACCGGCGGTGTGTTCCGTGGAACCTTCGATAGTCCACCGATTGAGGCGGGCTATCGCGCTTCCGGCAACGAGCGAAAAGTTTCTGATGCGGGCTGACAAGGTACATGATCAGCTTCAAGGCCTTTCGAACTGCTAGGCCAGCCGGGTTATTGCCGGGCTATGACCGTGTGGGACGCGTGACACACGGACGGATTCAGGCATCGATGCCAGGCGCTAGTTCTCGCCCGCGAGCGTGGCGAGAAATGACCGCCGCCATTCTGCTGCGTCATTGCGCCTGATGCGCTTGAGCAGTGCACTATGCCTTGCAATTCTTTCCTCAAGCGGCATCGCGAGCGCTTTTGCGATCGCATCGGCAACCTCGTCGACCGCATACGGGTTCACGATCAAGGATTCGGCAAGTTCTTCAGCCGCACCTGCAAAACGCGACAAAATCAGCACTCCGGGGTCGGCTTCGTCCTGCGCGGCTATGTATTCCTTGGCGACGAGGTTCATTCCGTCACGCAGGGTGTGACCAATCCGACCTGGCTAGCGCGCAACAGGCCAGCAAGCCGAGAGCGTGATACGGCACGGTGGATGTAGCGGATCGGGGTCCAAGCCAAATCCGCGTATCTTCCGTTGACCGCGCCGGCGGTTGCTTCAAGCTGGGCCCGGATGTCGGCATAGGCGCTGACCTCCTCGCGCGTCGGCGACGCAATCTGCAAATAGGTTGCCGCCCGCTCGTGTTCCGGATGCCTTTCCAAAAGACGCGCGAAAGCCTCCATGCGGCCGGGAAGACCCTTGGAGTAGTCCAGCCGATCGACGCCGATGATTTGCTTGAGACCCAGAATCTGGCGGCGCATGGAATCGATCTGCACATCCTCCGCCGCCTCATTGGCCATGCGTGCGATTGAATCGACGTCGATGCCGATCGGAAAACACCTCGACAACACCGTGCGGCCGTTCATCTCAGCCGAACCATTGATATCAAAAGTAATGGAGTTGGCCGCCTGCACTGAGCGCCGGAAATTCCCCACGTCCGTTTCGGTCTGGAACCCCACGACGTCATATTGAAGCAGGTCATCGATGAGTTCTTCATGGTCGGGCGTGGCTACAAACAGGTCAGGCGGCGGGAACGGTATGTGAAGAAAGAAACCGATCCGATTCCGGACTCCCAGCCGCCGCAACTGGGCGGCCAAGGGGATAAGGTGGTAGTCGTGAACCCACACCAGGTCGTCGTTGCCCGACAGCAGTCCTGCGAGCGCCTTCGCGAACCGCGCATTGATCTGCCGGTAGGCGTGTAGAAACTCTGCCCGGTGGTTCACCAGGTCGAGTCGGTAATGAAAAAGCGGCCACAGCGTGCTGTTGGCATAGCCATTGTAATAGAGCGAATACTCCTCATAGGGCAGGGTAAGCGCAGCCGTCTCGATCTTTCCCACGCGTTCCAAGCGGATCAGCGGTTCGTCGCTCGCGGCGTAGTCCTGATACTCAGCGCTTGCTCCTAGCCACAGGCCTCCACGCTCGGCCAACGCATCCCCGATGCCTACAGCAAGTCCGCCGGCTTGCGACAGATCGCGAATGTTCCCCAGCCTGTTCGAGACGACAACCAGACGACGCGGGATGGCGCGATCGCCAGTTAGCTCAGCCTCCCCACCTAAGGCGTCGCGCTCAAGGGGATCACCAACCGTTTGCGAGGCCTCGTTGAAAATTTCATCCGGTCGCTGCAACAAGAGCAAATCCTGAGCGTGAAGATCGCTTGGGGAACGGTCCGCGCGTGCGATTGTTCCCGACGTAAGTGTCCAGCCGGACTCGCTGGATCACATTCTCGGCCCGCTCGGCGCCTTTTTCAGCGGCTCTCGCAGGATCGTCGTCGGACGCACCGGTGATGAGACCCCGATCCAGCACGCCGAGCAGCCGCTTTGGCGACGGCCGGACTTACCGCTTTGGTATTCATGCTGCCGGATCCCCTGCCCTGTCATATCAACTCCCCACCTTGGCAAAAGCCCCAACTGACCAAACCGTCAGTCCACCTCGATTACCTTGCGCGTCGGCTTTCGTTGGCGGGGCGGCTGCTTTGCGGCTACGGGCGCGGGCGGGGTCTGCGCTATCGATGCCTCCAACAACTGTCGCTGTTCTCTAAGCCGCGCCGTCTTGGCTTCCCTGGCATGCCGCTCCGCTTCCAACAGCAACTTGGCTTCTCGATCCGCCCTCTCGATCTTTTCCCTGTCGACGCGTCGTGTTTTCAAGGTCGCCTCCTTTGGTCAGACGGCGAACAAAGTGCGGACCTGAAAAAATGTTCCCAACAAATTAAGGCCTGATCTGCCTCAAATGATATTGACCAGCAGCCCGCCGGTTGCGCGCATCTGCGGCTCTGTGACGTCCAAAGGAACTGCTTGCCGTCCGCGGCGTTACGCCACCACGCTGGCGGGAAGATTACCATGGACGACAAACCACGAACGACGATCAGAAAACCCGCCCGGATTGATCGAGGGCATTGCTTTTGCGGAGCCATCACAGCTGAATTCAGTGGCGATCCCTTTTGGATTTGTTTCGACCACGACGATGACTGCCGACGAGCGATCGGCAGCCCACTGACGATCTGGATTGGCTATCGTCCAGATCAGGTCCATTGGCTCGGCCCAAAACCAAAAACATTCTCGAATACCAGGGGCGTCGTGCGCTCCTTCTGTTCGGAATGTGGCACCTCGATTGGGTACACCGATGAAGGCTTGCCAAACGAGTTCTACATCTCGATCGGATTCATGGACGCGCCCGAGAAGTTCCATCCCCAAGCCCAGGCCTATTGGGAAATGCGACTGCCGTTTATCAGGATGGATGACGGTTTGCCTCGCGTCGAGGGCTACACCCGAGCGCGCGACCCCACCCTGGGCAATCCCAGAGACCGGTGAGGCAGGAGGTTGGACTTTGGGCCGCGTACCTGCAAGCCAGCGCCAGGGCTGGCGGAACGGCGGCCGAACCATTGGAATGAGAGAGATCTCCAAACGGACAAATGCCCGAAACCAATTTCACCGGGGTGGGTTGAAGATGGACATGCGGGACTTGTTTTCACAGTCTGACGACAAAGAAGCGGATGTTTGAAGGATTCAAGCTAGAGACTGTGGATCTGCCCGAGTCCTCACTGCGAGTCAGGTATGGAGGTTCAGGCCCGCCGCTTCTTTTGCTGCATGGCCATCCTCGGACGCACGTTACCTGGCACCGGGTAGCCCCACTTCTCGCCGCCGACCACACAGTTGTCTGCCCCGATCTGAGGGGCTTTGGCCAGTCCTCGGTACCGGCGGACGCCGTGGACCATGCTGGATCCTCCAAGCGTGCCAAGGCCAGGGACTGCATTGCTCTCATGGGACATCTCGGCTTTCGCCGGTTTGCCATCGCAGGCCATGACCGCGGCAGCTACACAGCGTTCCGAACAGCCATGGATCACCCGCCGGCGATCAGCCATCTGATCGTCATGGACAGCGTCCCTATCCTGGAAGCCCTCGAACGCTGCGACGCCCGCTTTGCGAAGCTCTGGTGGCATTGGTTCTTTTTCGCACAGCCGGACAAGCCCGAACGCGCAATCATGGCCGATCCTGACGCATGGTATGGCGGCTCAGCCGAGTCCATGGGGGCTGAGGCCTATGTCGACTACAAGGACGCAATCCACGATCCGAATGTTGTTCACGGCATGCTTGAAGACTATCGGGCAGGTCTGGCCATCGACCAATTGCACGATGCCGACGACAGGAAAGCTGGTCGCCGGGTCGCGTGCCCGACCTTGGCGCTCTGGTCCGCCCGCGATGACCTTGAGGCATTCTACGGCAACGTGCTCGATGTTTGGCGACCCTGGACCACCGAACTGAAGGGCCAACCGATCGAAAGCGGACATCATATGGCCGAAGAAGCAGCCGAGGCGGTAGCCGCAGCTGTCATGGCGTTCTTGCGCGAACCGACGTCGTCATGCGGCGAGCTTTGCTGAACCAATCCGTTTGATGGCACTGCTGATCGACCGTTCGCCATCGTCGTAGTCAGCCCAGGCGATGGTCTTTTTGAGGTGGCCCGGAACCGTGCGAACGGTGTATTTTTTCGGATCGAGATCCGCCTTCACCTGACTCCAAGTCAGCGGCATGGATACAGTCGCGCCTTCCCTGGCGCGAGGGGAGAGAGGGGCGACGGCTGTCGCCATGCGATCATTCCTGAGATAGTCGAGAAAAATCCGGGATGTCCGCAGCTTCTTGGCCATGTTGACGAGGTAGAGATCGGGGCTGTCTGCCGCCATCTGCATGCAGACGGCCTTTGCGAAGGCCTTGGCCTCGGCCCATGTCGTCTTGCTGCGTTGGGCCGTCAATGGCGTCACGACATGCAAGCCTTTGCCGCCCGTGGTTTTGCAGAAGCTCACCAAGCCCAGATCTTCGAGACGATCGCGCATTTCCTTGGCTGCCGCGACCACCTTCGCAAAAGGGACTTCCGGACCGGGGTCAAGGTCGAAGACAAGTCGGCCAGGTATTTCGGGATGACCCGGCTGGCAATTCCAGGGGTGAAGCTCAAGGCCGCCTATCTGGGCGATCGCGGCCAGACCCTCGACGCGGTCGATTTGCAGATACGGTTTGTGATCGCCGAAGACTTTTACCAGTTCCAGCAGATTGGATGTGCCTGGCATTGCGTGGCGCTGGAAAAACTGCTCGCCGGCGTAGCCATCCGGCGCGCGCACGAGTGAACAGGGACGACCTTTGATATGTCTGATCATCCAGGGGCCAACGGTCTCGAAATATTCTGCAAGATCGAGCTTGTCGACGGGCTGACCGTCGCCGGCATTCGGCCAAAGCGGCTTGTCCGGCTTGGAAATGATGACGCCCATGACAACCGGGCTTTTTCCTGTCTTGCCAGTCACCTTGGCAGGGTCGGCAATCGGCGTCTCTTGAGGATCAGCTGGACGCTCGGCCTCGACGTCTTTTGCGGGCTTGTCTTCACGCAGGCCTTTGAAGGCGGCCTGCCGGATATTGCCAACCCCGGTCCAGCCGGCGAACTCGATTTCCGCGACCAATTCCGGCTTCGTCCAGAAGACGGTTGAATTCCTTTTCGGTGCGCCATCGCCGGTAAACGGCGACGTCGCGGCTTTCATCTCCTGCAGCCTGGGCATCAGCTGCTTGACCTTTGCCTCGCTGAATCCGGTCCCCACACGGCCGATATAGGCGAAATGTTCACCGCGATTGACGCCGACGAGCAATGACCGGAATTTGCCGTTGGTCGTCGACCAGCCGCCGATGACCACCTCATGCCCGGCGCGGCATTTCGATTTGGCCCAGGTGTCGGTCCTCCCCGAAACATAGGTTGCATCGGCCCTCTTGGAGACAATCCCCTCAAGCGAAAGGCGACAGGCAGAACGCAGCACCGCGTCGCCGCCATTGCTGAAGTGCTCGACATAGCGGATGAGATTTTGCGCGCCGCGATCGACTTCGCCGAGCATCTCGCTCAGACGTTCCTTCCGTTGTGAGAGAGGCATCTTTCGCAGATCGACGCCATTTGCGAAGAGCAGGTCAAAAGCAAAGTAGATCAGGTCTTTCGTCCGGCGCTCCGACAGCGCCGCCTGCAGTGCGGCAAAATCGGGCGCGCCGTTCTCGTCAAGCGCTACGATTTCGCCGTCGATGATGACGTTGGGGAGGCTGGCGGCCTCCTTTGCGATGGCGCCAAATTTCTCCGTCCAGTCAAGACCCTTGCGGGTCTTAAGGGCGATGTCCTTGTCTTCCACGCGCAACTGGACGCGATAACCGTCAAACTTGATTTCGTGAACCCAGTTCGTCCCGGCCGGCGGCCGGGAGAGCGTCGCGCAAAGCTGTGGTGGGATGAAGTCGGGCATCTTCGCCGCTGAGGCAGGACCGGCTCGCTTCGGCCGCGGAGCAGGCATTGCCGACCTGGCGGCGCGCTCGTCGGCCGCATGGCCGCGCTTGCTGTCCCAAACGGCATCCGCATCGGCCAACGATGAACCTTTCATCATGAACGGCTTCGGACCTGCCCCCTTCCCCGCTGCAATCCTCTCCATGCTCCGACCCGAGGCGACGGATCGATCCTGAGCCAGCACCGCATCGCCATTGCCCTCTGTCGCGTATTTGTCGCGGTGTTTTATCAGCAGCCAGTTGGTCCGCTTCCCGCCATTGCGGTCATGCTTCATGCGCACGAGGACGAAGCTTCCATGCAGGCGCTTGCCCTGCAGCGTGAATTTCAGGTCGCCTTTTTCCAACGCCTTTTCGGGAGACATGGCGCCTTCCGGTTCCCAATATCCGCGATCCCACAACTGCACCGTGCCGCCACCATATTGTCCTTGGGGAATCGTGCCTTCGAAGTCGCCGTACTCCAGCGGGTGATCCTCAACCTCCACGGCAAGTCGTTTGTCGTGAGGATCCAGTGATGGACCTTTGGTCACAGCCCATGATTTGAAGACCCCGCCAAGCTCGAGGCGAAGATCATAGTGCAGCCGCGTGGCCGCGTGTTTTTGGATGACGAACCGGAGTCGGTTCGAACCCGCAATCGAGCTTTCGCCGCTGGGCTCTTTCGTCTTCGCGAAATCCCTTTTGGCCCGGTAGGTGGAAAGCTCGCCCGTTTTCATGGAAGTGCCCCGACTAATGACGCAACGCCGAACTCAACGCAGTGGGTGAGATTTGGTTCGGTTCATAGCCGAGACGGCGCCGATGCTGCTTTTCCGCTTCAGAGTGGCATCGCCGTCAAATGTAGGCATTCACGGAGATTACACGTGATGTCGTCACCGCTGACGTTAAGGTTCCTTGGTTTGCCCAACCATTTTTGCAAGCTCTGGAAATGGTGGGATGTCCAGTTCGCCTTGCGCGTTGTTTGCGATCTGCAGAAGCCGGATCGGGAAGCAGATCGCGTCACGGTTGGCCGGTGACATATCTTCGTAGGTCCGCTCGTCACTTGTCATGGACGCCTCTGCCTTTCGCAGGGCGGTATCGATCTCGTCAATTGACAGCAGACCTTTGTGAACGAGCAGATTGTTGATTGACGCGACCGCCATCATCAACCCTTCAAGCTGAAGATTGGCAACGTTCATGGCTTGACCGTGTTTCCGCCGCCCGGCCTCGCCGGGGCGTTCTGGCCATCGGATTGGTGCGTCTTGTCATCCACCTCATTGACTGGCCGCGTCAGACCGACCCCACTCTTGGGTTTCTTGTTGCCGGCCGCATCCTGAGAGAACGCATCCGAAGGATCAGGACCTGTTCTAGCCGGGTACTTCGTTGCGCCGGTCTCGCGATGGTTTTCATTATCAGGCATTTTTTGATCACTCCAATCGGATGACCGTAACCATTACGAGCCCGGCGAGTTCCGGCGCCGCATGGAACATTTCTGGCCGTTGGTGCAGAGACAAGCGGGCGTGTCTCGGCAATCGCGCCTCGCGCACTGGCGGCAGGTCTCGCTTTCGTTGCCGACAGCACTAGGTTGCTCGTTGAGGTAAAAGGAATTCCCCATGCGGGTGGCACGCGAAGCCTGGGTTCTTGGCAAGGAGAGCATCCTCGGATTCATCAACGACAATGCCCTCAGCCACGGTGCGGCGATGGCGTTCTATGCCGTTACGTCCCTGGCCCCGATCTTGTTGATCGTTGTTGCGATTGCTGGACTTGTCTTTGGGCATGAAGCAGCTCAACTCGCTCTGTCGGCCGAAATCGCAGGCGTGATGGGATCGCAAACCGGCGACCTTCTGCGCAGCACCATCGAAAGCGCTTCTCACAGAACCGCCGGCACTCTTGCCACCTTGGTGGGCATCGTCACCCTCTTCGTGACAGCCTCCGGGGTGTTTGGCGAAATGCAGCTTTCGCTCAACACAATCTGGAAGATTGACCCACCACCCATGTCTGTGTCGCGATTGGTGCGGGCGCGGGCGGCCAGCCTGGGTCTGGTTGCAGCGTTGGGATTTCTACTGCTTGTGTCGTTGGCGGCGAGTGCCGCCATTTCCGCGCTTGGCGCTGTCATCAACGCCCATCTGCCGTTCGGCACCATCATTCTCGCGTCGATAAACGGCATTGTATCATTCGTGCTGATTTCCGCTCTGTTTGCCGCGATCTTCAAGATCCTGCCGGACCGGTCGCTCGCTTGGCGCGATGTCGCAATTGGCGCGGCAGTGACCGCTTTGCTCTTCACCATCGGCAAGTCGCTGATTGGCTGGTATATCGGAACCAGCGCGATCGCATCCTCCTATGGCGCGGCGGGTGCACTGCTGGTCGTGCTGCTTTGGGTTTACTATTCGTCTGAGATATTCCTGCTCGGCGCCGAGTTCACGCGGGCCTATTCCGTCCGTCTCGGCAGTCGGTCCGACCTTCAACCGATAGTGGAGGCAGAGAGCCCGTCGCGACAGACATCGAACCCTGGGCCAACTATCCAACGCGAGGTGCAGGCCTGGATTGTGATCACGGGTTTGCTGACCTTCGTGGCGACACGGGTCTGGCCATCGCGGCGATCTTAGCTGCTTCCCACCAATTCTGTTTCTTTGGAACGCAACCCGGACACCGGAATTGCATAGGAACAGGAGGTTGCCCATGCCAAAATTCCGCTTTGAGACGACAGTATCCGGCCAGACTACCGCTCTCGAGGAAGAGCTAGCGAGTGCGGAGATGGCCAGTCCGAGAGCAATAGAGATGGCGCGCGTAGCGGTGGCGGCGGATCCTGGGTCAGGAACCAAGCAATCGGGATCGACTATCAAGGTCTACGATGAAGCCGGATACCTGGTCGCCACAGTCAATTTTTCCGACGTGTTGCCGAGTGATCCGGACGCCGGACAGCATGGGATTGGCGACGCGGTTGTCGAAGAACCGGGTGTGATGCGGTCTGGCTGACCCGTGGTAGATCAGGGTTTCACGTTTCGCTCACGCGATCCCCGGCAGGGCAATTTGCTGAGATCGCGAGGTCCTCGGCCATCGTCGGATGCTAGAGCTGAGATTCGATCGGGAGGTGACGGACGAAGACCGCCAGGATACGGCGAAAAAATCCGGCTTCTGGTTCATGCGTATAGTCCTGAATCTTGCCTTCGCCGCATCCATGCCAATGCAGAACATTGTGCTTCAGTTCGAGCCGATAGCTTGTTTCCGGAGATATTTCCGATTGGAATCGATGCCGCAGCTCGGCGACCAATTTCGGATCCTCAAACAGCACGCCCATTTCCGAGTTCAAGGACACTGACCGTGGATCGAAATTGAAGGAACCGACGAAGCCGATATTGTCGTCGACGGTGAAAGCTTTCGTATGCAGACTGGCGCCCTTCGAGCCAAACACCGAGATTGCGGAGCGCCGGTTGAACGGCTGAAGCTCGAAAATATTGACGCCATTCCTCAGCAGCCGCTTGCGATAGTTTGCGTAAGCGCCATGGACTGCGGCGACGTCCGTGGCGGCCAGGGAATTGGTCAGAACCGAAACGTCAACACCGGCGCCGACAAGGTCCAGCAAGATCGCTGTGCCCCTTTTGCCGGGGATGAAATAGGGCGACACAATTTCCAGACACCCGCGCGTGGATTGGATGATCGGACGCAGCTCTTTCATAAGCCAGCTGCGACGTCTCCAACCACGAACTTTCTCCGGCGGATCGGAAATGACCCGCACGCCATCCACCCAATGAACGTCGTTGCTGGCCGCAATAAACTCCGTGATCGAGCCCCGGTTGCCGATGCCGTTCAGGAATTTGGGATCGGGGCCGGTATCGCTTCCTTCAAGCCATTTGGCATGCTCATGCTCAGCCACTGATCCCAAGGTTTTGATTGGCTTGGCTTCATTGCAAGCCCAGAAGGCATCGAATATCGCCGCGGTTTGCCGTACCGCAGGCCCCAGGAGCAGCAGATCGAGATCCCGGAAATTGGTTTCTGCCGCATCGAAATAGGCATCGCCAACATTCCGACCGCCGACAATGGCAAATTTGTCGTCAACGATCCAAGCCTTGTTGTGCATCCGTCGCGTCAATGCAAAGAGCCGCAACAGCACTTCCACACCACGCATGATCCGGCCGCGCCTGATACCGCTCGGATTGAATAACTTCAGTTCGATGTTTGGATGGTGGTTCAGCGCCAGATATGCCGCATCATTTTTGCGCGGATTGACGTCGTCAAGGAGCATGCGCACCCGAACACCGCGCTCAGCAGCTCGAAAAACCTCGCGAAGCAGCAAGCGGCCGGTGTGGTCATCATGCCAAAGGTAATACATCAGGTCGAGGCTGCGCTCAGCGCTCCTTGCCGCCAGCACGCGCACGGCGAAAGCGTCATAATTGTCCGAGACAAGCAGCAAGCCGCTCTTGCCGGCCTTGATGTTGTCGTCTGCGGTTCGCGAAAGTGATACGTCCATAAAAATTGCCACCTTTGGACGGCGCTCGCTGCCATCCCGCTCAAATCATAGCTAGAACCATTCTGAGGTATTCTGGTTGCATACGCAGCGTCCAATCACCCAATTGCTGGATGCAAGTAGGGCCAGCAATCAAGCGGCTGCAGAGCGGTCAGGAGGCTTGAGAGGCGTTGCCCCGACTGCTCTGCTGCCGCCGCGGAACTTGCGTCTCCTGCAGTCCCAGGCCCTCAGACCGCACGACCGTTGGCGGGAGCCCGATGGCGTGCGCCCCGCCGCGGCTCTTCGACGAGAATGACGTGGTCGTTGTTCTCAGTGAAGCGCAGGACCTTTAAATTTAGATATCTCCATTATCCCGGAACCGGGTTCGGGGTTCCGAGTTAAGAAAATGCTCGCGACGGGCAATTTTCAACAGAGGAGACGGCACAATGCCCACTGCCAAGAAAGCCAATGGCAACAACAAGGACCTGGAGGACCTTTTCCTCGATGGCCTCAAAGACATCTACTATGCCGAGAAGAAAATTCTGAAAGCCTTGCCGAAGATGGCCAAAGGCGCATCCGAAGAGCAAGTTTCGGCAGCATTCGAGAAGCACCTCGCTGAAACCGAGGGGCAGGTCGAACGTCTGGAGGAGGTCTTCGAGATTCTCGGCGCGGCCGCGCGCGGCAAAACCTGCCCGGCGATCGACGGCATCCTGGAGGAAGGATCTGAAATCCTTCAGGAGTACAAGGGTTCGACTTCGCTCGATGCAGGGCTCGTCGGTGCCGCGCAAGCAGTGGAGCACTACGAGATCGCCAGGTATGGAACCCTGATCGCCTGGGCTACGACGCTCGGCAAGGACGACGTGGTTGCGCTCCTCAATGCGACACTTGAAGAGGAGAAGGCCACCGACGAGGCGTTGACTGCCCTCGGTGAAGCCGGCGTCAACGAACGAGCGGCAGAACGGAAAGCGGCTTGATTGATCGCCTACCCAACCGCCTCGGCGACCCATGTGCCGAGGCGGTCCCGGGAGATGAAGGACATGATCACGCATATTTACAAAGGACTGGAATGTTTCCTGCTTGAGTGTTCGGCCGCGCTGGTCAGGCGCCGCGCCCTTGGCGGTTCGCGCAGCGATCCTCGGCAGTTGCGAGAACAGCGCAGAGATGAGTTCAGGGCCCGCAAAGTCGCCGAATGAGCGCCAAGATGGAGAGTCGGATGGGCTTCTTTGGAAAATATTTCTCAGGACTGTTGAGCAAGAAATCGACTGACGGCAAGGGGAGCGGCGATATGCGTAAAGCTACCGGCGCGGGTCCGGCGATTGCCGCGCATTCCAAAGATGCAAAGACATCCGCTGCTTCCGGTCAGAGCACCAATGCTTCGAGCAAAAATGCAGATGGACGATGACAAAAGGCAAGATTTGGCTACCGACCCTATGTCGCATCGAAGCGGCGCAAAGACGTTAAATCGTCGAGATGACCCGCATCGCAACCTTCAACGTCAATGGCGTCAACGGCCGACTGCCAGTGCTTCTCAAGTGGCTTGGCGAAACCGGCTATGACATCGTCTGCCTTCAAGAACTGAAGACCTCTGACGAAAAATTTCCCGTCGATGCGATTAGAAACGCCGGCTATGGCGCAATCTGGCACGGACAGAAGTCCTACAATGGCGTGGCAATCCTCGCTCGCGGGATTGAGCCGCTGGAACGTCGTCGAGGTCTGCCGGGCGATCCCGACGATTCGCACAGCCGCTACATCGAGGCAGATGTGAATGGGCTTGTTGTCGGCTGCCTGTATTTGCCCAATGGCAATCCAGCGCCGGGGCCGAAGTTCGACTACAAACTTCGCTGGTTCCAACGTTTGATCACCTATGGCCAGGTGCTGCTCGGCGATAGCTCACCGACCATCCTGTGCGGCGACTATAACGTCGTTCCAGGCCCGATCGACGCGGCGGTGCCGGGGCGCTGGGTTGGCGATGCCGTTTACTTCCCCGAGAGCCGGAGCGCGTACGCCGAAATGCTTGCTCAGGGCTGGTTCGATGCGGTTCGTCGCATTCATCCAGAAAAAGGAATTTACACCTATTGGAACTTCTCCTACCGCGGCGGGTACGATCGGAGTTCCGGGCTCCGGATGGACCATCTCTTGCTGAGTTCATCCCTATTGGATCGCCTGAAGAATGCCGGAGTAGATGCCGAAACGCGTGCATGGGACAAGCCGAGCGATCATGCGCCAGCCTGGATAGAACTTGATTGAGCTTCCTCGGCAAGGAGCCTGAAGACCTGGTGGCGCTCCTTCGTGATTAGATTTGGCCGCATGTCTATCGCAACAATGAGGACTGCCGGCGCCAAGCGATTCAAGGACGCAATGATGACAAACACTCAAAAGGAAGCTGAACTGATTGCGCGCCTTGCACGCCAGCATGGCGTCACTGATGGCGCTGTCATGGCTGTCCTTGAGGCGTTGCGGCGTGGTGGTGGAACCATGGCCCAGTTCAGCCACGTCGACTTCGGAGGAATGTCACAATGGTCCTCCGGCATGACGATGGTCGGCGACATGTTCGATGACAGCCTCAAGGCGAAGCTCAACACTATCGCGGCGGAGCTCTCGGCCTACCTGCGCGATCATCCCGCCAAGCCACAACGCGACGACACGAGCTATCGTTCTGCAGCTATGGCCCACGCCGGCTCATGGTGGCCTGAGGAGCTTGGGAGCCCGTCTGCCGCTGGTTCTCAAAACAATATGCGCTACGCAGCGTTTCCTGAGCAAAGCCGCCTGGTCATCGACGATCATGGAAAGATGGAGATTTATGACACAGGCGACCATCGCATATCCGGTGTTTCGCAGAGCCAGAGCACGGACTCCACCCTGACCTTTGTCAGCCAGCACGGCGTGGTCCGCGTATCTGATCTCAAGCGCGTATCTGCGACGTAGGTCAGGGCCGCTTCAATGCAGACAGTCACGCTCATCGGCTATCTCGCGACCGTCTGCTCGATGAGCAGTTTCACCCCGCAAGCCTGGAAAATCATCAGGACACGAGAGACAAATGGCGTCTGTCTCCTGCTGTCAGCCTTCATTCTCACAATGACAGTCCTGCCGCAGGCTGAGAAAGACGCAGTTGCCAAGGCTTTCGACCCCGACGACTAAAGCGCGTCGCGTTTGAACGGACTCAGAAAACGCGCGCTTTGGGTCTTTGTTTTATGCATCTCGTCGTCTCAAAACCGGAGCCACTTTTGAGCGACATGCATTAGCGCTTCCAACTTTTCAGAAGCGGACCTTGGCTACCATATGCAGGATCCTTGCGCGGACGCCCCACCTTGGGGATGGTTGCGAGCGCATCGCTATGCTGATCCTTGCTCCTACATTCGTCATAAGTCCCAAACGGAGGATACGCGCCGACAACCAAAAAATCATCGGATGCCGAGAGGCATTGGTGCCCGGTGCCTGCCGGGAGGACCGCGACGTCGCCAGCCTTCAGCGACAGCGTTCGTCCTTTCTTGCCCCCAAACCGGACTTCAGCATTTCCGCGGGCAATGCCCAGAACCTCGTGTATTTGCGAATGATAGTGAACGTAATCATAGATGCCGTTTCGCCAGCTATCGCCCCATCCGTTTGCATCGAAAAGCACCTCCATGACGGCTGCTGGATCAAGTCCTTCGGGCAATTCGACGGCGCCTCGATAAACGACGAGCGGCCATGCTGGATTATTGGGTACAAGTCCATCATCCTTGAACCAGAACTCATTCGACTTTCGCTGCCTCACAAATCCGGCGACAGCTTGCTTGCGCGGTCTTGCGAAACCGGTGACGTTCTCGATCACTTTCTTGCTGGTTTCCAAAATGCTCATCGACGCTGCCTCTAAAGCAGAGGTTAGTTTAGCCGCTCGCTCAGAGCTCGACCTTTGCGTTGTCGCCCACATTCGGCTTGGCGCCGGTAACGGCCGCAAACACCATCGTTGCGGTAGCCATCATTAGCCCCGGGCTGTCCCACAATTCGCCTTCCTCGGGTTTCACCGTTATCAGACGAATCTCGGGATCATCGGCATTATCCCACCAGGCTGAGTCAGTTTTCTCCCAGAGCTCGGCGATCTTTTCCCTGTCATTTGTCACTGTGGCCGGGCCTGACATCGTGACGTATTTGTAGTGGCTGTTGTCACTCCAGGCCAATGTGACCTTTGGATAGGTCGACAGCTGCTTGCTCTTGGCGCTGTCGTCATTGACGAGGAAGTATATGGCGTTTTCCTCACGGACCACACGCGCAGATAGCGGACGGGCTCGATTGTACTCGCCGTCCCAGGTCACGAACATGCAGACGTCGATGTTTTCGGCGAGTTCCCAGATGCGGTCTGTTGCCTCGGCGGGCGTGAGGTCCGTCTGCTGCTCTCGGCGGTTAGCCATAAGATGTCCTCCTGCGGGTGAATATCCTTGCTGACAACTCACGTCCCGCCACGACGTTCCAACTCACTGGTTCCTCCGACCTGCTAAGCGGCGGTGGAACTTTCGAAATTGCCGGAAGTTTGGATGGCAAACGCGAGGCCATGATGGCGGACAAGACGCTTCGAACATCAAAACGGACACCCGAGCAGGACGCAAAGGGTCAGTCGGAAAAGGACCACAAGGGCGGCGGAAGCGATGGCGTCGCCAGCGCCGATCCGCGGGTGATCTCCGGCAAAAAAGACGGCGACGCGACATTCCCTGTCAAGGGACCGAAGAAATAGCTATGAGCTCATTGGCAGGGCATCTGTCATCAATGCCACGGAGAAAATTGACGAACGGCTCAAGTCATTTCGCTAAAAGCGACAGAGTTAGGGCCGGCCTTCCCGACTTGCCGCCCGCCAAGTGCGATCGCGGCAATCGTCAATCCGCATCGGCCATGTCGTGTCTCCTACTGCGTCGGATGACACTTTACTTGCCGTCACCGACGCGGATCACCTTCAACCCTCAGGAGTTTCATGGCCGCATGACGCGCATCCGCCTGAAGGCGCTAATGGCAGCCTGGAAATTACGCGACCTTTGAAAAGAGAGCGACGTCGCATCTGGCTAAACCATAGCGCCATCGGTGATCGGTTGTGGCAACCCGGCTCTGGTAGAACAGTGAAAGCTGACTGCCATCGATCATCACTGTCGAGTGGCCGTTCTCGCCCGGTTGACCTGGCTCCAGCACCGGGCCGATCGAAACGTAAGGCCCGCTGACCTCGTCGGCGATGGCAAAAAACACCCGTTGCCGGTTTCCCCGAAGGCCATTCGGAAGAAAGCAAGTGGCGTTGAGAAGCACCCGGCCGTCCGGCAGCTCGATCAGTTGCGCGCCCTCAATGCCCCATTCGTAGTCGGGATCATCTCTGGTGTTATGGTGGGGAACATCGTTGTGGTCGAGGATTTTGCCGATCCGCTTCCACGGACCGAACCACGAGTCGGACTGGCTACGTGCCAGATAGATGTCGGGCTGAGGCACCCTGGTGAATTTTGGCATAGCCGAATAAACCAGGTAGCGCCCACCGCCAATGACTGCTGGATGCGGATCGTAAATGCCGTCCTCTTCCGTGTCCGGGATGGCCAGAATGGCCGGACTGAGGACTACCCAATGGAACCCGTCGTTGGAAACCGCATGCTCGCAACGGCCACCCGACTTCATGAATTCTGTCTGGATGAACATGTGGAAGACGCCGCACTCGTGGGTCACACCGGGAGCCGCAACACCAGTACCGTTGATTGGAAGTTCGATCGGCTCATGCTCGGCCCACGGCCCATAAAGATCGGGCGCCGTGGCATGCAAGATTCTCCACGTCTCGGTGGTGACCGTGCCGCTTGACCCGAAGACGTGCCAGACACGGCCATCGAAGACAGGACACGGGTCCTTGAGATCATCCACGCTTTGCGGATGAAACAGTGGAAAAACGTTGGTTTCAAAGTTGATGTTCATGTCAGCCCCGGAATTCGCCTCGGCAGTCGGAGACGCGCAGAGATACAGGCGAATCATTGATGTTAGGCACATTCTATAGCCAACGAGTTCAACGCAAATACGGCAATGCCGCTGTCCACCAGCATTCCTCGTTCAACCACGCTTTCAGTGGCGGCCGGGTTCCGACAGCCGCCCTCGCCTCCGCACCCAGATCCCGCTTCGTGCGTGGACCAAGCGGGCGACCGGGCCTTCTTCATTTCAGTTGGAACAACTCACCTGATCGAAAGTTAGGAGCTGGAACTAAGTAGTTCTCTCCATTCGCGATTAACAAATGTTAATCGTAACATAAATAGTGTCACAGAGGGAGTATGTCAATGGAAGCGGCCTTTGGCGGGGTAACCGGCAGTCAATATGTTCGTCGCGAAAATATACTGGTTTGCTTCTCCCACTTACGATGGAATTTTGTTCACCAGCGTCCGCAGCATCTCCTCACCCTTGCATCCGCTCAGCAGCGAGTGGTCTATTTTGAAGAACCCGTTTTCGAAGAATTGCCGCAGCCGCTGATGCGGACGAGCGTGGCATCGGAAAACATTCTGATTGTCACACCAGTGCTGCCGCTTGGCACGTCGGCCGCGAAAGCAGATGCCGTCCAGCGGAGATTTGTGCAGCAGACCATCGCTTCTATGCCGCATAGCCGGCTGATCGCCTGGTACTACACCCCAATGGCTCTTCGCTTTACGGAATTCCTCGACCCAGACATATGCGTCTATGACTGCATGGACGAACTCTCTGCGTTCAGGAATGCGCCCCCCGAGCTGGGCCAGATGGAAAAGGCGCTTCTGCGCCGCGCGGATCTCGTTTTCACCGGTGGTCTAAGCTTGTTCGAGACCAAGCGTCACCTCCATCCCGCCATCTTTCCATTTCCGAGCAGCATCGATGTGAGGCACTTTCACACCGCAAGACGGCCAGGAAGGGAACCAGCCGACCAGGCCGGCATTCCTTCCCCGAGGGTTGGATATTTCGGCGTCATCGACGAGCGGCTGGACGTCGATCTCGTGGCGCTAGCGGCAAAGACAATGCCGGACGTGCATTTCGTCATGCTCGGTCGGGTCGTCAAGATCGACCCTGCAAGCCTGCCGCAAGCCGAAAACCTGCATTGGCTTGGCCCGAAAGCCTACTGCGATCTGCCCGACTATTTGCGCCATTGGGACGCCGGATGGATGCCGTTTGCCCTCAACGAGGCGACGCGTTTCATCAGCCCGACCAAGACGCCGGAATTCCTCGCCGCGGGTCTGCCGGTGATCTCGACGGCAATCGTCGACGTGGTGCGCAGTTACGGTGCTGCCGGGCTGGTGGAAATCGCCGACTGTGACGATCTGGAAATCAAGCTGCGCTCCGTCCTTTCGCGACCGCGTCAGATGCTCCTGCAGCAAGTCGATGCCTATCTTGCGGACATGTCCTGGGAACGGACATGGAATGCCATGGCAGCTCACATTGAGCGCGCCTATCAACGCAAGAAGGTCGTGCCCCTTCGCAGGAGTGCATAGCCATGTTCGATTGGCTGATCGTCGGCGCGGGTTTCGCCGGCAGCGTGCTTGCCGAAAGGATAGCGTCGCAGCGTCAAGAAAGCGTTTTGCTGATCGATCGCCGCAGCCATGTGGGAGGCAACGCCTACGACTGCTACAATGAAGCCGGCATCCTCATCCATCGCTACGGCCCGCACATCTTCCACACCAACAGCCAAACGATCGTGGACCACCTTTCGCAGTTCACGCAATGGCGGCCGTACGAGCACAGGGTGTTGGCGGCCGTGGACGGGCAACTGGTTCCCATCCCGATCAATCTCGACACCATCAACCGGCTTTACGGGCTGGACCTGACCTCGGCACAGCTGGAGGATTTCTTCGCGTCGCGACGCGAAACGGTGGAGGATGTCCGAACGGCTGAGGACGTCGTCGTCAGCACCGTGGGGCGCGAGCTCTATGAAAAATTCTTCCGCGGCTACACAAGAAAGCAATGGGGCGTCGATCCCAGTCAGCTAAGCAAATCTGTCACGGCACGAGTGCCGACCAGGACCAACCGTGACGACCGCTATTTCAGCGACAGCTTCCAGAAAATGCCGGCCGGCGGGTACACTCGGATGTTCGAGCGCATGCTCGACCATCCGAATATCAAGATCATGCTGCAGACCGATTTCCGTGAAATTCGTGAGAAGATACCGTTCAGGCGCATGGTTTATACCGGCCCGATCGATGAATATTTCGGCTGGCAGCTCGGGCACCTTCCGTACCGTTCGCTTCGTTTCGAGCACGTTACACTGGATTGCGAGCAATTTCAGCCGGTTGCCGTGGTCAATTATCCCCAGACGGAAGATTACACGCGCATTACCGAGTACAAACATCTGACCGGCCAGCAGAGTTCGCGGACCAGCCTGACCTACGAATACCCCACGGACATCGGGGACCCGTACTATCCCGTGCCCCGGCCCGAAAACGAAGTGCTCTACAAGCGCTACGAAGCGCTCGCGGCAAGCTGCCCAGACGTCTGGTTTGTCGGTCGGCTTGCAACTTACCGCTATTACAACATGGACCAGGTAGTCGGACAGGCTCTGGCCACTTTCGCGCGCATCCAAAAAAGCCTCCCGGCCTGGGCGCGCACGGAGGAGCCGTTGTTGGCCGAGCCGAGAAGATAGTTTCTTCCAAGACGGAAGATCGGGCGGGTATCAGAAGGAGAAACTCGATGGATACAAACTTCAACTCGGAAAGCCGCGAGATATTTATCGTCGGCTTGCGCAACGCGCACGCCATGGAAAATCAAGCGCTGTCGATCATGAAGCCTCAGGTCGAGCGTATAGAGAACTATCCGGAGGTGGCCGATCGCTTGCGCCGGCACATTCAGGAAACCGAAGGCCAGATCACGAGACTCGAGTCCGTCCTGGAGGGCCTTGGCGAGGAGCACTCCACCCTCAAGGACACTGCCTTGTCGATGGTTGGCAGCGTGGCCGCCATTGGACATTCGATGGCCGGCGACGAGATCATCAAGAACAGCCTGGCGAATTTCGCATTCGAGAACTACGAGATTGCTGCCTACAATTCGCTGCTGGTACTGGCCGACGCCGGGGGCTTCCAGGATGCTGAAAGGGCCCTCAAGCAGAACCTGAACGAAGAGGAAGCCATGGCCAACTGGCTCAAGGAAAATCTGAGCGACGTTACCATGCGATATGCCAGGCTGCGCGAGGCTGGGGCGACTGCAAAAAGCTGATGCACCGCACCGGCGCGGGCGGCGTTTCGAAACCCCCGCCCGCCCGCCCCTCCCTCGTTTGAGGCCCCTTCAAGGCATCGTGTCCGCGACGAGAAGAGCTTGCTGACGGGCCAGTTCATCTGCTGTGGGTTTGCGCAGGTGTCGCCTGCCGTCAGCCTGGATGACGGAAAACAAACCGACCTCGGCATGTCGCGAATTGTCCCAGCCCGGGTAGGCCGTTATCGGGTACAGGCAAATTCCCTCGATCGGCGCTCCGAGACTGATTGCGGAACGCACCTCGTCGCAGACATAGTGGAGCCAAGCCGGCCCGCCGGATCCCTCGGAGCCGGTCTCCGCAATGAACATCGGCTTGCCGTACCGGTGAGCAACTTCTAGCAACATTTCCGACAGGGCGCGGTACTCGTGGTGTCCCATCGGAATCGTCGGCCCGTTTACGTACCATTGATTGTGCGGGTAAAAATTCAAGCCCACGACATCGACAACATCTTCGCTCCCGCCCAACTCAGGTTCGGCGCGGCCCAGCAACATGTCGTAAGCTTCGAACTGCCCCTGTCGGGCGTTTTCGGCCCGGCGCCGTTCGCTGCGGGTCCGGTCACGAGGGGCGATATGGATAAGCGGCTCGGCCCAGACAAATCTGCAGGTGGGATCGATCTCCCGCATTGCACGAACACCCGCGATGGCGGCCTTCACGAGGTGCCGCTTGAACCATCCACGTTTGTTCGGCCCCACACGCGGGAAATAGCCGACCTCAACAGCCCATGCGAAAAAGGAGATTTCGTTGATGGGACACAACAGAGGCGATGTTCCGGTGATCGAACGGTGTACCTTGACGGCTTCTGCCGCGAACGAGGCATAGGCGTCGATGAAATGCAGCGAGCCCTGATCGACATGGTCCGGAGATCCGTAGTGAAAGATGTCCCAGATTACCTGAACACCTGCCGATCGGGCTGCCTCGATCATTGGCGCCCAACTTGACCAGTCATAGGTTCCGGGAGCGGTTTCGATCAAATGCCAACGCAGGCCGTCGCGGATGGTGCGAAGGCCGAGTTCGGCGCAGCCGCGGTAGTCGCCCAGGGCATGCAAATTATGCGAGGTCGCACGAATAAGATCGAGGCGAACGCCGTCCTTGCGCCGGTGCGAGGAGCATTCAAAGCCTGCCATGAAAAAACTGGCGAAGCGCGAAGCTTCCGGAACCGAGGCCTCCGTCTGGCGTCCCACTTCGCTCATTTTTCGAAGTCTCCTTTGGGCAATCGGCTTCGAACTCGGCCGCCTTGTCCGGACCGGGAACCGCGTTGGCGAAATACCGAATTCGGTCGGGCGCGCCCCATGTTCGTTGCTCAGTCCAGCTCGTCCTTGCGTGGCCGGGTAGTGCCGAACCCATTGGTAGAGCCTTTGTTCCGGTGGTGAACTGTCCGGGAGCCGCGTGGCAAATGAGGAACAAGGAGGCCCGTCCCAAGTTCGGGCGATGTACCGCCGCCGTCATCCACTCGAGCGGCTGCTCGGCAACAACAGAGGTATGGGATCACATGACCGTTCAGATTCGACTTTCCGAGATCGACCACGCCAGGCGCGAGGATCGTGGCGACGGCGCTTGGAGCATCGCACCGGACCTGGGTTACTTGCGGCTAGCAATCGTGAATGTCGTGTTCTTCGGCGCACCGGGCAGCGGAGATCGGAACTGGGTGCTGATCGATACCGGGTTGCCGACGTCTCGCAGCAGCATTCTAGCGGTCGCGGAAAAGCGGTTCGGCGTCAACGCACGGCCGGCTGCAATCATCCTGACCCATGGCCATTTCGACCATGTGGGAACGGTTCTAGAACTCGCAAATGGCTGGGACGTGCCTGTCTTCGCCCATCCACTCGAGCACCCCTATTTGGACGGAACCACATCCTATCCGCCACCGGATCCCTGGGTTGGGGGTGGACTGATGGCGCTGCTTTCACCGCTTTTTCCACGCGGGCCAATCGATCTTGGCAGCCGTTTGCAACCCTTGCCCGCCGATGGATCGATCCCCGGAATGCCCGGATGGCAATGGCTGCACACACCCGGACATGCCCCTGGGCATATCTCGCTCTGGCGCGAGCAAGACCGCTCGCTCATCGTAGGAGACGCTTTCATCACCACCGGTCAGGAGTCGGTCTATGAAGTCGCCATTCAGGATCTCGAGATGCACGGTCCGCCGCGCTATTTCACGCCAGACTGGGATGCAGCGGAAAGGTCCGTGAAGCATCTGGCTGCCTTGGGCCCCCAGATGGTCATCAGTGGACACGGTGCGGCTGCTGCGGGAGTGGGCATGCGTCAGGCTCTCGATAATCTGGCTGAGCGATTCAGGGTATTCGCCGTCCCGCCGAAATTGAAATTCGTGCGGGAGCCAGCGTCGCCGATAGCTAGGCCAATCGAGCCTCCATCGTTCTGAAATTATGGTCGGATTGGCGAACGCGGGACCATCGGACAGAGTAACTCGGTCCAGCGGAACAAACCCGGCCGGCGACAGTTGGGGCACTCGCTCAGGGGGCGACACCCTGCGAAGTGCCGCGAGGTTCCGCGCCATGGGGAGGCTCAGATGGAAACCCGATGAACGCATGCCCCTAGCACGCGTTCCCGCAAAGAGAGATTGCAGAACCGGTGTTGTTGCCATCCAGCCCTAAGTTGACACGCCAACTGCTCTGGATCCTCGGAGGCGCATTCTTGCCCGGTTGCGCGGGGGGAGTGCTCGATCCCCAAGGACCAATTGGCGTCGGCAATCGCACGATCCTTTTGAACTCGCTGGCGGTGATGCTGGTGATCGTTGTTCCCACGCTTGTTGCACTTCTGGCATTCGCCTGGAAGTTCCGCGCCTCGAACAGCAACGCCCGCTATAACCCGGAGTTCACCTATTCGGGACGCGTGGAGTTGATCGTCTGGTCGATCCCGACGCTCACCATCCTGTTCATTGGCGGTCTGATCTACTACGGATCGTATCAGCTCGATCCGCGCAAACCGATCCCTTCTAGCCAGCCGCCGCTCGACATTCAGGTGGTGGCGCTCGACTGGAAATGGCTGTTCCTCTATCCGGAGCAGGGCGTGGGCGCTGTCAATCAACTGGTTATCCCCGCCGGTGTTCCAGTGCGTTTCAAGTTGACCTCGGCCAGCGTGATGAACACGTTCTTCGTGCCCCAGCTTGGCAGCATGGTCTACGTCATGAACGGCATGCAGACCGAATTGCATCTGCAGGCCGACCGCGAGGGCAGCTTTTTCGGCCAGTCGGCGCACTTCAGCGGCGACGGCTTCTCGGATATGAATTTCAGTGTGAGCGCGGTTTCAGCCGATGCCTTCACCCGCTGGGCGTCATCGCTGCGTGGCGGGGGCGGCGTGCTCAACGCCAACGCCTATCGCGAACTCGCCCGGCAAAGCACAAATGTGGCGCCGGCTTCCTTCGGTCATGTCCAGCCTGGGCTGTTCGAAGCGGTCGTTCAGCAGACGCTCCCACCGGGTCCGGGCCCTGCTGAGAGCGCAGCCAGCGGCGAGCCACAGGTGAGCCCAAGGGCATTACCCGCGGCGGCGGCAACGATGACCCATCATCCACAAGGCGCAGAATGACGATGCTGGGCAAGCTCGACTGGTCGGTCGTTCCTTTCGATCAACCCATCCCCCTCGGTGCAGCCCTTGGCGTCTTTCTGGCAGCAGCCGCCGTGCTTGGCTGGATAACGGTGAAGGGCTACTGGCCATATCTGTGGAGCGAGTGGATAAGCTCGGTCGACCACAAGCGCATCGGCGTGATGTACATTGTGCTTGCGATGCTCATGCTTCTTCGTGGTTTTATCGATGCTATCATGATGCGCACACAACAGGTGCTGGCGATTCACGGGCCGGGCTACCTCCCGCCGGAGCATTACGACCAGATCTTTTCCGCGCACGGCACGATCATGATCTTCTTCGCCGCGATGCCGTTCATGATCGGCCTGATGAATTTCGTCGTGCCGCTGCAGCTTGGCGTACGCGATGTCGCTTTTCCGACGCTCAATTCCGTCAGCTTCTGGCTGACGGCTTCCGGAGCCCTGCTGGTCAACATCTCGCTTGTGGTCGGTGAGTTCGCGCGCACCGGCTGGCTGCCCTATGCCCCTTTGTCGGAAACCGCCTACTCGCCGGGCGTCGGTGTCGATTATTATCTGTGGGCGATCCAGATCTCCGGCGTCGGCACGCTGCTCACCGGTGTCAACCTGGTGACGACCATCCTCAAGATGCGAGCGCCGGGAATGGGCTATCTGCGAATGCCGATGTTCTGTTGGACCTCGCTCGCGTCCAACCTGCTCATTGTCGCAGCCTTCCCGATCCTTACCGCCACGCTCGCAATGCTGACGCTGGACCGGTATCTCGGCTTCCACTTCTTCACCAACGAAGCTGGTGGAAATCAGATGATGTTCGTCAACCTGATCTGGGCGTGGGGCCATCCCGAAGTATACATCCTGGTGCTTCCCGCCTTCGGAATCTTTTCCGAGATTTTCTCGACTTTTTCATCGAAGCCCCTGTTCGGATACCGTTCGATGGTCGCGGCCACGATGTTCATCTGCATCGTCTCGTTCATGGTCTGGCTGCATCACTTCTTCACCATGGGTGCCGGAGCGGACGTTAATGCCGCCTTCGGCATCGCCACGTCGGTCATTGCCGTGGGAACCGGTGTGAAAATCTACAACTGGCTCTTCACCATGTATGGCGGGCGCGTTCGTTTCGACACGCCGATGCTTTGGGCACTGGCTTTCGTGACCACCTTCACCGTCGGCGGCATGACTGGCGTCCTGCTTGCCGTCCCGCCGGCCGACTTCGTGCTACACAATTCCCTTTTCCTCGTCGCGCATTTCCATAACGTCATCATCTCGGGCGTGTTGTTTGGAGCATTCGCCGGCTTCACCTACTGGTTCCCCAAGGCGTTCGGTTTCCGTTTGCACGAAGGCTGGGGAAAAGCGGCATTTTGGGTCACCTTGGCCGGCTACATGCTGGTCTTCGTACCGCTCTATATCGTCGGTCTGCTCGGCATGACGCGGCGCCTGCAACATATCGATATGGACCTTTGGGCGCCGTGGCTGGTGGTGGCCGCTTTCGGCGTGGTGGTGATGATCGCCGGCGCGGCGCTGCAGATCACACAGCTATTCGTTTCGATCCGGCATCGCGACAAGTTTCGCGACGAAACCGGCGACCCGTGGGATGGGCGTTCGCTGGAGTGGTCGACATCTTCCCCTCCTCCTGTCTTCAATTATGCACGGCTGCCTCACGTGGAAGACGAAGAACCCTACTGGAGCATCAAGCAACGAGGGATCGAACAGAGCGCGGACGAGGAAAAGGCATATGAGCCGATCGAGATGCCTCGCAACAGCCCGACTGGCTTCGTCACCGCCTTCTTCAGCACACTGATCGGCTTCGCGCTGATCTGGCATATATGGTGGCTGGCGATCGTCGGCTTCATCGGCGCCTACGCAACCTTCGTCGTATTCGCCTGGCGCGATCATGGAGACTACGAGATCCCTGTCGACGAGGTCGCCCGCATCGATCATGACCACAAGGCAGCCCAGTTTGCCTGGCTGCGCGGGTGGGAGCGCCCGGCATGAGCGATCACGCATTCTCCGGCGACATCAGCGCCGGCACCCAGGCACGGGACCCGTATCGGCTTAATCACACCGGTCGGCATGCGGTGCGCTCTGCGACGGGCCACGGAGAAGGCGGCCCGGCCTCAAAGTTCGTCACGGTGACCTACGGCTTCTGGATCTTTCTCCTGTCCGACATCATCATGTTCTCGGCATTTTTCGCCGCCTACGCCGTGCTCGCCAAGGCAACCGCCGGCGGACCGACAGGCAAGGATCTGTTCGAACCGACACGGGTTGCGGTCCAGACGGGCCTTCTGCTCACTTCGAGCTTCACCGGCGGCGTGGCAACACTCGCCACCCGTCGCAGATCAATGGCTGCCACGCAGTTCTGGCTTCTCGTCACGGGGTTGCTCGGGGCAGCGTTCCTGTTCCTGGAACTACAGGAGTTCGCGGCAATGATCGGCGAGCAGGCAGGCCCCTCGCGCAGCGCATTTCTTTCTGCCTTCTTTGCGCTCGTTGGCTGCCACGGTGCCCACGTCGGTCTCGGCCTGCTCTGGCTGGGAACGATGATGGCGCAGCTGTGGGTCAAGGGCTTTCGGCCCGACATCTTGCGGCGGCTCCACTGCTTCGGGCTCTTCTGGCACGCCCTCGACATCATCTGGGTTGCCATCTTCACCCTGGTCTATCTGCTGGGAGCATCGTCATGACCGAGTTCGAGAGCAAGACCGGCGAGTTGCAGGACCGCCGCGATTCAGCGCCGGGCGAGGAACACATAAGCGAGCACGAAACGGCTGGGGGCCTCTCGGGCTATGTGCTCGGCTTCGGCCTGGCCATCCTGCTCACGATCGCGTCATTCCTGGCGGCGCGAACCGACCTGATTTACCAGCCCGCGGTCATCTCGGCCCTGGTGGTGCTCGCCGTTGCGCAGATGGGCGTGCATCTTGTCTTCTTTCTGCACCTGACCACCGGGCCGGACAACACCAACAACATCCTGGCCCTGGCCTTCGGCGTGCTGATCGTCGCGCTGGTGGTTCTGGGCTCTATCTGGATCATGGCCCACCTGAATGAAAACATGGCTGCCATGACACCCCATCAAACCGGAACCATGCCTTGAACGCTGCCCTGCGAACGCACGGCCGCCCACAGTGCACCATTCGCACCGATGGCCCCAGGAGACAAAAGGCTCGTCAGATCTCGTGCTTTGGCTGGGCTGCGCGTAGGGCATCAAGCGCTAAGCGAACCGCATCGATGCCTGAGACGCTGGGCTGGATCGGCCTGAAAATCAGGCGGCCCTTCCGGTAGTCCAGGCCCAACGCCTTGCTGTTCCGCCATTGGGACGCCGACGGCTTGTACCGAGGGGTGATCGCGATGGCCTCGGGACCGACATCGACTTTGCCGACGCCCAATTCCGACGCTGCTATTCGCAACCTGGTAAATTCCAGCAAAAGGGCTACTTCGCCAGGCATGTCTCCAAAGCGGTCCTCGAGCTCTTCGCTGAATGTATCGAGGTCCGGCTCCGAACGGATGCGGGAGAGCCGCGCATAGAGGCCAACGCGCACCGTAGGCTCGTCGACATAGCTCCCGGGAAAAGCCCCCTTTCCCGAGCCATTGATCTCGGCAAGTTGCTTGCCGAAGTCGGCCCCTCCGCCAGCCGCCGAGACCGCCCGCTCCAGCAAGTGCTCGTACAAGCCCACTCCGATCAGCTTCATATGCCCGGCCTGGTCTTCGCCGAAAAGATCTCCGGCGCCACGCAGGTCGAGGTCTCTTTGACTGATTGCCAGGCCGGAGCCGAGCCGATCGAGCGCAAGCATCGTCGAAAGCCGGGCCTTGGTGCCTTCGGCCAGTTCAACGCCAGGTTGGGTCAGAAGAAACGCTATGGCCTGCACCGCCCCCCTTCCGACCCGGCCCCGCAGCTGGTGCAACTGCGCCAGACCGAACCGGTCGGGGCGCCAAACGATGATGGTGTTGGCCCGCGGCACATCGAGGCCGCTCTCGATGATGTCGGTGCTCAACAAAATGTCGCCATCACCGTCGGCGAATCCGACCATGACTTCGTCCAGCTGTCTCCCTTTCATTTCACCATGCGCCGTCTTGACCCCGAGTTCCGGCACCAGTCTGTTCAGCTGGTCACAGGCCGGGGCAATATCCTCGATACGCGGGACCACGAAGAAGCTCTGTCCACCCCGGTGAAATTCACGCAGGAGGGCCGCGCGCACCGATGCTGGATCGAACGCTGCCAAGATCGTGCGAACGGGACGTCTTTTGGCGGGCGGAGAGTTTAGAACGCTGACGTCCTGGATGCCTGACAACGCCGATTGCAGCGTCCGGGGTATCGGTGTGGCGCTCATGCTCAGCGTATGGAGGCGAGGCGCCATGGTCCGCAGGGCCCGCTTCAACTTGACCCCGAACCGGTGCTCCTCGTCGATCACCAGCAGTCCAAGATTGGCGAAGGTGACGCTCCTGGACGCCAGGGCCTGAGTACCCACAACGACCGCAACCTGGCCGCTCCGCAGACCCTCTTTTGCCGCTCTCGCGTCCGCTGCCCCGACCATTCTTGAAAGGTGGGCGACCTGCAGCCCGGTTCCTGCGAAGCGGCGGCTGAACGTCTCATAGTGCTGTCGTGCCAACACCGTTGTCGGCGCTATGATAGCAACCTGTTTCCCGCAGAAAGCCGCGGCGGCGCAAGCACGCAGGGCGACCTCTGTCTTGCCGAAGCCGACATCGCCGCAGACGAGCCGGTTCATTGTTCTTCCCGACGAAAGATCATCGAGCACAGCGCGGATGGCGGCCGCTTGGTCGGGCGTCTCCGTATAGGGAAATCTCGCCGCAAAACGGGCCAAGTCCGTGCGGGAGGGCTTTATGATCTCGGCAGGCTGGCTGGACCTGATTTTGGCAAGACTCAAGAGGCGTTTGGCCAGCCTGTCGATCTCGCGCAACGCAGCTTCGCGTCGCTTCGGCCAGCCCTCGCCTTTGAGGCGATCAAGCGACACTGCCTCCGGTTCCGAGCCGTAGCGCCATATTCGTCCAAAGTCGTCGACCGGAACCAGCAAGGAAGCCCCGCCATGATATTCCAGTCTGACGACATCCTGTTGCTGGCCAGCCAACTCGACCTGTTCGACCGCGGCGAGCACGCCCAGGCCATGGTCTTCATGGACGACGACATCGCCAATGCGCAACTCGGGTTCGAGTATGCCCGTGGTCGCGCTCCCGCTCGCCTTTAACGCGGGCCCAAACAGGTCGGATGCGGCCACCACGGCGATATTGGATTGCGCGTCGACAAACCCTTCGTCGAGGACGAATTCAGCCTTGAGAACAGAGCCCCTCGCGGCCGAAAGGATTTGCGGCAAGTCGGCCGCTTCCTCTGCCCGCCGGCCTAGTCTCCTATCGAGCAGGCGATCTGCTCGCTGCAGTTCAGAGGCATCGCCGGTGAACACTACTCTGACTCCGGCACTCGTCTGCCCTCTGATGAATTCCGCGAAATCATACCCGGGTCGGGCCTGACGGAAGAATTTGGGAACTCCCACGGCAGAAACGGCTAGTCTCACGCAGCAGCGGTTAAGCAGAGCAGCGTCCCACTCTTCACGGGATAGGTAAAATCGTCCCGGCAAAGGTTTTTTCGTTCCGGCTGCCTCCTGCCTGGCACGACGTGCATCCTCGACCAGATCCAGAATTCTGCCGAGCGGCTGCCCGTCGGTCCCTTCAAGGAAGGAGATCGAAGCGCTGGAAGCCGCATCGAAGACGGATGGCATAGCGCCATACGATGCGACCAGGCGCTCCTCCATCGACGTCGTGCGCATCGCTGTCAACTCAGGATGCTCACCAGCTTTAAAGATCAGCTCGGATGCCGGTCCGACCGTAACCGAGTCTCGAACCTGATCGCTGAGCTGACTGAGCGGGTCGTAGGTCTTGAGCTGCCGGATGCAGGCATCGGGATCAACGATGACGCGAACGGGGCCATCCGCGCCAGCAGGGAAAATATCGATGAGATCGCCCCGAAAGGCTATCTCACCCGGTTCGTCGACCCTCTCGTCGACGACATAGCCAATGGCTTCGGACCAGGTTCTGAAATCGTCACGGTCGAGCTTTTGTCCCACCTCCAGAATTGTGAAACCGCCAGCGATGACCGGAGCAGGCGGCACCCGCTGCAGAATGGCTTCGAGCGACATTACAGCGATGCGCGGGCGATCCGGCTTCGTTGCGATCTCACGCAACGCACGAAGCCTTCGCCCCATATTGGCGCGTGTGGGCCACACCCTGTCGTAAGGCAGGCAATCCCAGGACGGCAGCAAGATTATATCCGCGTCAGGCAGGAACTGACGCAAGGCGCCGGCGATCTCCTCGGCACTGCGTTCCGAGGGAGCTATATGGATGATGTGCTTGTCCCGACTGGTCTCCAGGCCACGGGCCAGCGCTACCGCGATTGCTGAGGATGGCGGTCCGCCGTGCTCTATCGCAAACCCGCTGTCATCCGTGTGATCGATTTGTTCGACATCCGTCCGCGAAATATGCCTGTTCACTGAAATCTCACCTTGCCACTGAGACAACGTCAGCGGAGCCACCCCGTTCCTGGCGGCGCATCAAAGAGTTCCAGGACGGGCTGCGGGTGCAGCCCTTGAATGGGCGGAGCGACAGGGTCAAAGCTGCGCCGTGATCGGCGAACTCCTGGGGCTGGCTGCCCAGCGGGAAAATTTCTAGCCGAGCCTATGTCATAGGTTAATGCATTGCTGCCTTGCTCACCTATGGCTGTCCTAAAAAACTGGTGCTTCGATCATTCCGGGATCTTCAACCACGCTCGACGCTGGCAAAACGCTCCAGGCATGGGACCATGCCGCACGGCGGCGCCTTCTGCCGCCGCGCATATGTCCCCATGCCAGTCGGAACTTTTGGCGCGGATAATAGTTCGATCACCAACATCAGCCAGGTAGTCAATTTGTTCCCCACCTCATCCTCGGATGTACTCATTCGCAAGCTTCAGACCATCTCGGATCTTCGAGAGGCCGACATCGGCGTTCTGAAAGGCATTCCGATCCAGGAGAAGGAATATTTGGCCAACCACGATCTGGTGCGTGAGGGCGACCGTCCTGTTTACTCGTTTGTCGTTCTTGATGGCTTGGTCGGTTCCACCAAACATACGGGCGAAGGAAAGCGACAAATCACATCATTCTTCGTCGCCGGCGACATTCCTGATCTGCATGGGCTGCATCTGTCGGTCATGGATTGTAACTTCTCGACCCTTACGCCGGCGCGAATAGGTTTCATGCGGCATGACACCCTGCGTGCCGTTTGCGACCAGCACCCTCGCATCGCCACCGCTTTTTGGCGGTCGACGTTGATAGATGCCGCGATTTATAGGGAGTGGGTCATCAATGTGGGAAGACGCGAGGCATACACCCGCATGGCTCACATCCTGTGCGAACTGATTTTTCGCTTGCGCTCCATGGGGCGCATTGAGGATCACGTGGCGGATATCCCCATTACACAGGCGGCCCTTGGCGATGCGCTGGGTTTGTCCACGGTCCACGTCAACCGGATGCTCCAGGAACTACGACGCAGAGGCCTCATTGCCACCTCGGGATCAAAAGTTCACGCACTGGACTGGGCTGGCCTCACTCACGCAGGAGATTTCGACACGACCTACCTGCACCAAAGGAACCCCGCAGATTAGCAGTGACGGAAGCTCTCCGATGGCACGATTTTTCTTCGACAGCGGCGATGGCGATCTCATCTTCGAGGACGAAATAGGTGTCGAATGCGCTGGCCTCGAAGAGGTCCGCCGCGCGGGATTCGAGGGCCTTGTCGACCTCACGAGAGAGTCACTGAAGAGCGTCGACGGGCAGCAATTGTTTATCGAAGTGCGTGATGAAAACGGCGCCAAGATTTTGCGGCTGAGCCTCTCGCTTCGGGTAAAATCGAACGTATAAATTTGCACTCTACGCGCAGCGTTAGGCGAGCGGACTGGGACTGCAAACATCCACTGGCATGTCGTGTCTCAAAACCAGGCCACTTTTGAGCGACATGCATTAACCCATAGATTGTGCCTCGATTTGTGTACAGGACAGGGAACCATCAAAGAGCCGCCGAGTTCGTCCAACGGACAAGCCCGGAATCTAACGTGGAAGAAATCGGCAAGGCACAACAAAAGGTCATAGCCCGCCTCATACGGGAGTGGATTTCATCGGACGCCAATCGTCGCCAGCTTCGCCAGTTGCTGGATCTGCCGACAGATGCGGACATGCCCAGCGAGCATCGGTCATTGCTTGATGAACTCGACCGAAAGCTCAACCAATGAGCGCCCCTGCTTTCGGGAGGGCTTCCGAGTGGATGCGAGCCGGTGGCGAGGGAAAGGAGCTGAGGTCGACATCTGGTTGAGGCCGCCGACATTTGACCCAAGCAGACGCGAACGCTTTACGCCGGACGGCGCCGATTGGCCGAAGAAAGAATGTTCGGTGGTTTCGTGGAGCCGCGGTCCGATTCCTAGAGGTGAGTTTCTGCACCTTGCTGCGCGTTTAAAAGTTGAGAAACGGCAGTTACGATCTGCGGCAGAAAAAAGGGCTTGGTGATCATTATGCTGTTGGGCACACCTTCCGCTCCCCAGTGTACCGCGCTGTCGCCACTGATATAGACAACCGGGATGGTCGAGTTGGACCTTCGCAAGTGCCGAGCGACCTCCCACCCCGACTGTCCTGCTCCCAGACGGATGTCCGTGAGCACGGCCTTGAACTTGGTCGGATCGGGGTCGAAAGCCGCCAGCGCCTCGGCGGCACTCCGAGTGCCGACGACCTGGAAGCCGGCCTCCTCCAAAGCTGACTCGAGGTCGAGCAGGATCATTGTCTCATCTTCGACGATCAGAACAGCACCTTCGCTCATCCGGAATCTCCCCAAGCCGCCACCGCTAATACGAGTTCGGCGTCAACTTGGTTCCATCTGACGCGCAGCAGCCTGTTGGTATCGAAGCTCTACGCTGCCTCGATTGCGCGGCGGACTTGTGACGTCGGGAAGCCACCCTGGAAAAGGCCGACACCGGCTTAGCTGCTTCGACAGCCTTGGACAATGAGGCTGAATTACATGTTGTAGCCGACGCTTAACCGTTGCCAACGAGGTCGCTTTGATCAAGCGTTCTCCTGATCTCCAGAAGCTTGCTGGATCTGCGTCATCACCTTTTGGGGATCCACATTCTCGGCGAGTTCCGGCAGCTCTTTGTCGGCCGGGGTCGAGATATTCAGACGCGCCGTCAAGGCAGCCACCATCTCGATCAGCCGCGTGGTTTCATGTTCGTTCAGAAGGCTGATCTGCAAATCCAGTTCGGCTCGCCGCTCGCTGTGTGCGGCCATTCTGTTCTGATTGATCAGCACGAAAGTAGACAGGAAGATTGCCTCAACCGAGGCGACCATGGCTAGGATCACGAAAGTCGGGTCCCAAGCTGGGACGGCTGGTATCGCGCCAAGGTTCGCGAGGACCCAGACGACAAGAATTGCAAGGTGCAGATAGACGAAAGTCATGCTTCCCGCGAAGCGCGAAACGGCGCCGGCGACCCACGCTTGAACGCCTTGGTGCTCCTCTTGCTGTCGCCTGTGCTCCACCAGGGCCTGTATGTTCTGGTGGAGCACCGACTGCATGTCGGCTGGACGTTGGTCGCTCATTGAAAGCCCCGTTTGGAGATCATTCCGTGCAAGCGGCGTCGCTTATCGCCGGTGGCTCCCACGAGGCCGGATCTGCCTTGAACTCGACGGCACGAGACTTGGGTCGCTGCCGACGGCCCCCTTGGGACAAGGCGTGCCCTCCTGCAATAGTGTGCACCATGCCGACCACTGCCTGCGGGGCGCTCTGATGAACCATATGGCCGGCGCCCGGAACCACCTCAAGGAGAGACCCACCGACTTCCGCGTGCAAGCGTCGTGCATCGCGTTGCGCGTCGAACAACCGGTCCCCGGATCCCGCCATGATGCCGGTGGGCACGGCAATGTCCTTATAGTTGGCCTTTCCCAACAAGGACGCGGCCAGCATCGATGCTGTCTCCAGAGAAACCGCCCGCAATTGGGAAGGGCGGCTGGCGACATCTTTGGCGAGTGCGGCGAAGTCGCCGGCGACGACGGCGGGTTTAAAGATCTTCTCCATTGCCCAATGCCAAGCAAGCCTTACAAGCGGCGGCAGCAAGGTGTGACGAAACGCGGTGCCGATCACAGGCAATGCAGGGAGTGCGGCCAGTGCAAGATCCAGCCGCGGTGGCGGATAGTAGTAGCCCGAGACCAGCACGATGCCGGCGACCGACGGAGAATGCCTGCGCGCCAATTCGAGGGCGATCCAAGCTCCCCAGGAATGTCCAAGCACGAGGTATTTCTCTATACCCAGCCCGCAGGCGGCGGCATGTATAAGGTCGGCTTGGTCGCGAGCGGACCAACGCCGGCCGCGCGGCCGTGAGCTTCGCCCAAAACCGGGACGATCAAATGCAAGCACCCGATAGGTCTTTGCCGCCTCATCGAAGATGCCGCTCGACTTGAAATCCTCCGCCATGGATCCATTGCCATGCAGGAGAAGCAGCGGCATGCCGGTTCCGGCTTCGATAAAATGCAGGCGCACACCATCGATCTCCATCACACGTCCGCATGCCCGGCCGGCAATCGCACGTTTGGCGCGGATGGCGTTGTATGCCGCCAGCGCCGCCAACGAGGCCGCGAGCAACCCGGTCGCGAGTTTCGGTCCATCTCTGTCGAACGCCATGCCCGTGCCTGTTGGAAACTATCTGCCGACCCCAACTCTCGGGGCGAAAGCTTGTTCCGCCAGACAAGACAACGCTGTACAACCGGCTCAAGCGGCTAAAGTAGGCCTTCTCCATGGAGTTGGGACCGTTAAGCCTGGGCAGCACTGCTGCCTCCCATTTTCCAATCACCCTGCCAACGTGCGCGCACGGCAATGATCAGCATGGCCGCTTCCGTCATCCCGGTCTGGAAAAGTCTGACCAGCTCTCTCGCGATGGATTCTGCCGCGGTAGTGTCCGACGAAATCTCAAATTCCTGACACAGCGCGTCGAAAACCGACCGAAGCGTTTTCAGGTCGTCTGGATAGAGAGCGTCCGTATTCGTAAGAATGGGTCGGTCAAGCATCAAACGTCTCCAAACGAGTGAAGTGCGGTTCGGGCACCCAGCCAGCGGGAGCTCGTCAAGTGCCCGCTGGTTTCCCCTTTATCCGCCACAGCGCGCCAAGCTGTCATTAACCTATGACCGGTGCGGCGTGTTCGGCTGACCGGCCCGCCAAAGAAACTGCCGTCCTGCGGGGAACTCTTGGCCGCAGACTGCATTTAAGTCCGGGCAAAACGGGGGCGAAATGGGGGCCACTTCAAGCAATCCGCGATCTGAACTGCAGCGCTTCGAGCTTTTGGCAGCGCTGGGCGACCGTATTCGCGAGATTACGGATCCCGCAGAACTGGCCTACGCAGCCGCGGAACTGCTGGGGAACCATTTTGGCATCAGCCGAGCCGGATACGGCACGATCGATCTAGAGAAAGAAACGATCACCATTGACAGGGACTGGAACGCGCCAGGCATCAAAAGCCTGGCTGGGACGCTGAATTTCAGGAACTACGGCTCGTATATCGAGGATTTGAAGCGAGGCGAAACCGTTGTCTTTGAAAACGCCGAGACAGATCCGCGAACCAGCGGCCATGCGGAGGCACTCAAAGCCATCAGCGCCCAATCCGTCATCAACATGCCCGTTACCGAGCACGGCGGGCTGGTGGCGCTGTTATACCTGAACCACTCCGCGCCCAGACGCTGGGCGACGGAGGAAATAGCCCTCATTTCGGCAGTGGCGGACCGGACGCGTACGGCGATAGAACGCCTTCGCGCCGAACTGGCCCTCCGTGAGAACGCCGAACGCCTTGCTTTTCTCGACCGCCTCGGCAGGGAGATAGCCCTCGCGGCCGACGCCGATGCTGTCATGCAGATCACCACTCGGCTCCTCGGCGAACATCTTGGCGTCTCGATTTGCGCCTATGCCGACATGGAGCAGGACCAAGACCATTTCACCATCCGCGGCGATTGGAGCGCACCTGGCTCGCCCAGCATCAGGGGATATTACAGTCTTGCCGATTTCGGTCGCCTGGCTGTCACCAACCTCAGCGCCAACAAGCCGCTTATCATCAACAACAACCTTGAGGAAATTGCTCCCGAGGAAGCGAAGACCTTTCAGGATATCGGGATAACGGCAACCATCTGTATGCCTTTGGTCAAACAAGGCCGACTGACTGCCCTGATGGCCATCCACGACAAGCAGCGCCGCGTCTGGTCGCAACGCGAACTGTCCTTGCTGACCGAGGTGACGGAGCGGTCCTGGGCTCACATCGAGCGCGTGCGCTCGGAACAGGCGGCACGGGCGAGCGAGGAGCGGCTGAGGCTTGCCACCGACGCGGCCGCTATTGGCACCTGGGATTACGATCCCATCAGCGGAGTGCTGCGTTGGGACGACCGGTGCAAAGCCCTTTTTGGTTTGCCGCCGGACGCGGAGGTGACATATGAAAGCGCCTTCCTGGCGGGCCTCCACCCGGAAGATCGCGCACGGGCCGACGAGGCCGTACGCCAGTCGCTCGCGCCGGGCACCCCCTCCCGCTACGACATCGAATACCGGACGATCGGCCTTCGGGATGGCAAGGAGCGCTGGATTGCCGCAACGGGGGAAGCGCTTTTCCAGTCCGGCCGTGCGATCCGCTTCATCGGCACCGTGGTCGACGTCACCGCGCGAAAGCGGGTGGAGCATCAGCTTCAGTTGATGAACGCCACTGCGGCAGCCGTGGCGGCCGAGCTTGACGTGGAGCGAATTGTCCAGACGGTAACCGATGCCGGCGTGGTGCTGTCGGGCGCACAATTCGGAGCTTTCTTCTACAATGTGATCGACGACAAGGGCGACAGCTATGTGCTCTACGCCCTGTCGGGGGCACCTCGTTCTGCTTTCGAAAACTTTCCGATGCCGCGCAACACCGCGGTGTTCGAGCCCACTTTCCGCGGAACAAGCGTGGTGCGTTCCGACGATATCCTCACCGATCCGCGCTACGGCAAGAACTGGCCCCGCAAGGGAATGCCGGAGGGCCATCTGCCGGTGCGTTCCTATCTCGCCGTGCCGGTCGTCTCGCGTTCGGGCGAGGTGCTGGGTGGCCTCTTCCTTGGCCATCCAGAAATCGGCGTCTTCGCCGAACAGCAAGAGGCGGCCTTGCTGGGGCTTGCGGGCCATGCCGCGACGGCAATCGACAACTCCCGACTGTTCAAGGCGCTGCAGACACTCAACGGCACGCTCGAACAGCGTGTCAAAGATGAAGTAGCGGAACGCGCCAGAGCAGAAGAGCACCTGCGCCAAGCCCAGAAGATGGAAGCTGTCGGACAGCTCACCGGTGGCATCGCGCACGACTTCAACAATATGCTGGCCGTCATCATCGGCGGCCTGAACCTTGTGCAGCGCAAGCTCAGAAACGGCGATACCAACGTCCACCAATTCGTAACCGGCGCGATCGATGGAGCACAACGTGCCGCAGAACTTACCAGGCGACTGCTCGCCTTTTCCCGCCAGCAACCACTGGCGCCGAAGCGGCTGAATCCAAATCGCCTCGTCTCCGGTATGAGCGAATTGCTGAACCGGACGCTTGGCGAGACCATTCAGATCGAGACCGTGCTCGCTGCGGGCCTATGGCATGTCGAGGCCGACGCAGGGCAATTGGAAAGCGCGCTGCTCAACCTTTGCGTCAACGCAAGGGATGCCATGCCTGCTGGCGGCAAGCTGACGATCGAGACATCAAACGCCCACGTCGACGATCGCTATGCCAGGGAGAACGCGATCCCCTCCGGCCAGTATGTGATGATAGCGGTCACCGATACAGGAACGGGCATGACTGCTGATGTTGTCGCAAGAGCCTTCGATCCGTTCTTCACCACCAAGGGGGTCGGCAAAGGCACCGGGCTGGGACTCAGCCAAGTCTATGGGTTTGTTCGCCAGTCCGGCGGCAGTGTGAAGATCTATTCCGAGCAGGGCATCGGAACCACCTTGAAAATATATTTGCCGCGCTCGCACCATGGCGTGCTCGACAGCCAAATCGACGTCGTGGCAGGCGAGCACCCCGGCTGTGCAGACGAGATCATCATGGTTGTCGAGGATGAAGATCGCGTCCGGCTGATGGCCGCGGAAGCGCTGCGGGAACTGGGCTACTCCGTGCTGGAAATGCAAGGTCCACGCGAAGCGCTGGTGGCCGTCGAAAGCGGGCAAGTGCCGTCGCTTCTGTTCACCGACGTGGTGATGCCGGAGATGTCGGGCCGGGAGTTGGTGGATCAGGTCAAGACAATGCACCCGTCGCTAAAAGTGCTCTACACCACCGGCTACACACGAAATGCGATTGTCCACAACGGCACGCTCGATTTCGGAACCGAACTTTTGACCAAGCCCTACACGATCGACGAATTGGCAGAGAAAGTCCGGAAGGTGCTGGATCGAAAGTGAACGGGCAACAGCCCGCGACGCTCGCCGTGTGACCGAACCCGGCGTTTGCCGCTAGGTGTGCAGCGAAACGGGCCGGACACCGACATCATATTGACGTGGCCCGGCTTCACTTTTCCGAGCCAGTATCCCTCCAGATTTTGTCTACCTCTTGCCCATCCGCGGCCTTGCTCATTGCCGTGATGGCGCAGCACGATCGAAATCTCGTTGCCGCCGGTCACCAGTCGGAGAATCCCAGCGAGAAATATATGCGGCCTCTGGCTCCCTGCGATGCTCAACACTGAAGCTGCCGTAAAAATGCTCGCTGGCCGATGGCCGGATGGAACAATCAACTTGCCGGGATGTTCGGATGATCTAACCGGAGAGATGTCCATGTTCATGCACAACAAGCGCCTGCAATACACCGTTCGCGTCTCGGAGCCGAATCCTCGCCTGGCCTGCATGATCATGGAACAGTTCGGCGGCGCCGATGGCGAGCTTGCAGCGGCCATGCGCTATTTCACGCAAGGGCTTGGCGAGGACGATCTTGGCCGTCGCGACATGTTGCTCGATATTGCGACCGAAGAACTCAGCCATCTCGAAGTGGTGGGATCAATCGTCACCATGCTCAACAAGGGGCTCAAGGCACAGCTGGCCGAGGGCCAAATGAAGGAAGCCGACCTTTACCTGATGATCGGCGCCAGCGGCACAACAGCCAAGGAATCAATTCTGTTCGGCGGCGCTCCCGCGCTGTGCGACTCAGCCGGCGTTCCCTGGACTGCGGCCTATGTCGACTCGCGCGGTGAACCTACGGTGGATTTGCGGTCGAATATCGCCGCCGAAGCCCGCGCCAAGATCGTTTACGAACGCCTCATCAACATCACCGACGACCCGGGAATCAAGGACGCGCTCGGCTTCCTGATGACCCGCGAGATCGCGCACCAGAAGTCGTTTGAGAAAGCACTCTACGCGATCGAAAACAATTTCCCTTCCGGCAAGCTCCCAGGCGTAGAGAAGTACGCCAGCATGTATGTCAACACCTCTCAAGGCGACGGCGATGTCGCTGGCCCATGGAATTCCGGCGAAGAGTGGGATCGGATCGATGACCTTGAAGAGGTGATGCCCGTCGACGGCGGAGACGGCCTGGCAACTGTCAAGCTGGGGGCCAAAGACCTGAAGGTGGTGGCCAGGATGGCCGACCGTACGCTTTCCGATCCGGCTTCCGATCCGACAACAGGCGCTGATCTAGGGGCTGGCCCGGGAGCTGGCCGTACCAAGAACGCCGATTTTGGCGGCGCGGCAAGCATTCAGGAGGCCCCGGCCGTGGCAGAGGCTGCTGTCAAACGCGCACGTAGGCGTTAGCACAGAGCCGACATCATTGCGGGCATCTATGTTCCGCGATGCGGCCGGAAGCTAACACCGACGAAGGCAGGGCATCCGACCAGCAACGGACTGGCCGGAGCGCTCGCATCGACATCTGTGCTGAATGTGGGTGAAGCAACCATGGCCACCGCCGCACCACGATCAGATTCGGAGCGTGCGGGCCAGCCGGATAAGGTCCGTCCCGACGGTTGCGAGAACCGGTGCATCGTGACAATCGGAGCATCGGCCGGCGGCGTCGACGCGCTGAAGAGACTTGTCCGCGATCTTTCGCCGGACATCCCGGCGGCTCTCCTCGTCGTACAGCACGTTGGTCCCACGAGTTACCTCGGCGACATTCTCGGTCGCGCTGCCAACATGCCCGTTGCAAATGCCTCCAACGGCATGAAGGTTAAAAACGGGCACATCTTCGTTGCACCGCCCGGAGCTCACCTTCTGTTGCATGACGATCATATGCTGCTGCGGCGCGGGCCGCGCGAGAACCTGGCGCGCCCCGCCATCGACCCCCTGTTTCGATCGGCGGCCTGCAGCTTTGGCGGCAGCGTGATCGGCGTCGTGCTCACAGGCAGCCTCTCCGACGGCACCGCCGGCCTGCACGCAATCAAGATGTGCGGAGGCGTCAGCGTAGTCCAGGACCCCGGCGACGCTGCGGTACCCGACATGCCGCTGAGCGCCTTGCAGAATGTGGAAATCGACCATTGCGTCCCTCTGTCCGAAATGGCTGGCCTGTTGCACAGGCTTGCTTCCGAAATCGCAGGACCGACACCAGAAATCCCGTCCGGCATCCGCCTTGAGGCAGCGATTGCAGCTCAGGAGCACAGCACAATGGAACTGACCGAAGGCCAGCTTGGCGCCCCCTCGACATTTGTCTGCCCCGAATGTCATGGCCCCCTATGGGAGATAGAAGACGGGCCGATTACCCGTTACCGCTGCCACACCGGACATGCGTTCGGGGCAGACGTTTTGATGCAGGCCCAGGCTGACGATGCGGAACAGGCTCTTTGGAGCCTTCTAAGAGCGCACCAGCAGCGGGCTGAGTTGGCGAAACGTACGGCAAAACGCGAAGCCGCGCGGGAAAGACACAGCCTGGCCAGCCAAATGGCTGCGCGGGCCGCGGAATACGAAGCCGACGCGAAACTTATTGAAGAGATCATCCATCGTCGAACGCCGTGACAAGGCAACAGGGTTTGTCAGGCGGGTACGTCTGCGCTGTCCCGATCGCGGTTTTCCCGGATCAGCCGCGTTGCCTCATTGCTTGGCATGTGGCCACGGATGTCCAGGTCCCATGCTTTGATTGAACACCTGCACCCAAATCCAACCGCATGAATTTTATGCAAAGCAGGAACATAGAAGCATTACGCGAGTTAGGCACTGACGCATTGGACGTATCCTCGCATTCTGCGGTCTGCCGGGGTGGTCCTTGTTATGTGAACGAATGCCAGGACAATGTATCGCTATCAGCTTTTCGTACCTCTTTTTGGCCTGCTGTTGCTGATGGGTGGCCTGTTCCACGGGCACGAGGCCATGGCGCAGGAACCCTGTCCGGCCGACCACGACAAGCTGCTTGCAGCCCTCAAAGCCAACGTGAAGGCAAGCGGCGGACCAGCCAATGGCGGCTTTGAAACCAACGAATGGGCAGCCATCGTTGCCCGTGACGGCACTGTCTGCGCGATTGCGTTCAGCGGCCCCACCCCCGACTCGCAATGGCCGGGAAGTCGGCTCATAGCAGCGGAGAAGGCCAACACGGCCAACGGTCTCAGCCTGGCTCAGATGGCCCTCTCGACGGCCAATCTCTATGCGGGGGTGCAGCCCGGGGGACCGCTATTTGGCCTGCAGGAGACCAATCCCGTCAACCAGGCCGCGGCCTATACGGGCGATCCCAAAACGTTCGGAAGCGGCGGCGACCCGCTCGTCGGCAAGCCGATCGGAGGCGTCGTGGTGTTTGGCGGCGGGCTTGCCCTCTACGACGGCAAGAGCATTGTCGGCGGCCTCGGCGTTTCAGGCGATTCCTCATGCGCCGATCACAATGTGGCCTGGCGTATCCGCGCGGCGCTCGGCTTCGACAAGGTCCCGGCAGGCGTCAATCCAAATCGCAAGGATGCCATTGTCTACGATCTGGCCCCCGGCGGCAAAAGCGCTTCGGGCTGGGGCCATCCGCTTTGTGCCGGAACGGAGGCCGACATCGCGGCCGAACTCGGCGCCGGCGTGGGAGGCTCGATCAATAAATGAAAGCTATGCCGCAGTTGGCATTAACGCGCGTTGACGTAGAACGACATACCCGCAAATTGGCAGCCGGGAATTCCTTTGGCGCTATCCTTCTGGTGACGCTGCTCGCCTGCCTGCCGCTTTTGGGCGCTGCGTCCGAGCCACCTAAAACACCAGCGATCGTACCACCAGCCGCAGCCTCGCCACCCGATGACGGCCAATGGACGATGCCGGCCAAGAACTACGCGTCGACGCGCTTCAGCGAACTCTCCGAGATCAACGAAGGCAACGTCAAGAACCTGCAGGTCGCGTTCACGTTCTCGACAGGCGTGAACAAGGGCCAGGAAGCAGCGCCGCTGGTCGTCGGCAACACCATGTATATCGTGACGCCCTTTCCCAACTTCGTCTATGCGCTCGATCTCTCCAAGCCCGGCGCCCCGATGAAGTGGAAGTACGAACCCAATCCCGAGCCGGCGGCACAGGGGGTGGCCTGCTGCGACGTCGTCAACCGAGGGGTGGCATTCGCCGACGGGCGCATCTTTTTCAATACGCTGGACGGCCACACGATTGCCCTTGATGCGAACACGGGCAAGCCGATCTGGAACACTCATGTCGGCAACATCAACATCGGCGAGACCATCACCATGGCGCCGCTTGTGGTGAAGGGCAAAGTGCTGGTCGGCAATTCCGGCGGCGAGATGGGCGTTCGCGGCTGGGTAAAGGCGCTCGACGCCGGCGACGGTCATGTCGTCTGGATCGCCTATAGCACCGGGCCGGACAAGGACGTGCTGATCGGATCGGACTTCAAGCCGCACTACGACATGGACAAAGGCAAGGATCTTGGCGTCACGACGTGGCCGCCGGAAGCCTGGAAGATCGGCGGCGGCAACATGTGGGGCTGGATTTCCTATGATCCCGATCTGAACCTGATCTTCCACGGCACCGGCAATCCCGGACCATGGAATCCGGATTTGCGGCCGGGCGACAACAAGTGGACGTCTGGCATTTTCGCGCGCGATCCCGACACCGGCGCGGCGAAATGGTTCTATCAGTGGAGCCCGCATGACCTCCACGATTATGACGGCATCAACGAGCAGATCCTGCTCGACATGACCTGGCAGGGCAAGCCGCGCAAGGTGCTGATCCGGCCGGAGCGCAACGGCTATCTCTACATCCTCGACCGGACAACCGGCGAGGTGCTGTCGGCAAAACCGTTTGGTCCGGTCAACTCCAGCAAAGGTGTGGATCTGAAAACCGGTCGGCTGATCGTAAACCCGGACAAGAAGACCGGCACCGGCAAGGTCGTTCGCGATATCTGTCCGACGGCGTCGGGCCTCAAGGACTGGCAGCCTTCCGCGTTCTCGCCGAAGACCGGCCTGCTCTACATCCCGCACAACAACCTGTGCATGGATGAAGAAGGCGTCGAGGTGAACTACATCGCCGGCACGCCCTATGTGGGCATGAACGTCCGCATGATACCAGGGCCCGGCGGTAATCGCGGCGCCTTCACCGCCTGGGACATCGCCGCGGAGAAACCCGCCTGGAGCCTCAAGGAGAATTTCCCGGTGTGGAGCGGCGCGGTGGTGACCGCCGGCGACGTTGTCTTCTATGGCACGATGGAAGGCTGGTTCAAGGCGGTCAGCGCCAAGACCGGAGACCTGCTTTGGCAGTTCAAGACCTCGTCCGGGATCATCGGCCAGCCCATCACCTATCGCGGTCCCGACGGGCACCAATATGTCGCCATCCTCTCAGGCGTCGGCGGCTGGGCCGGCGCCATTGTATCGGGCGATCTTGACCCGCGTGACGCCACCGCCGCGCTCGGTTTCGTCAATGCCATGAAGGATCTGAAGAACGCGACAACCTCGGGAGGCACGCTTTATGTGTTCCGGCTGCCTTGATGGATTGTACTTGACCGTAGGTCCGGCGCGAAAGGGGTGTCAACGGCTGGCGATCGGCATGGCCGCGATCGCCTTCGTGTTCTTGACGGCCACAGCCGACGCACGTGAGCTGAGGGTCTGCGCCGATCCGAACAACATGCCGTTCTCCAACGCGGCAGGTCAGGGCTTCGAGAACAGGATCGCCGAAATCGTTGCGTCCGATCTCGGCGCCAAGCTGACCTATACCTGGTGGGCGCAGCGTCGCGGCTTCATCCGCAACACGCTGAAGGCGGGCCTGTGCGATCTCGTGCCGGGCACGCCGAGCAACCTCGAAATGCTGCGCACCACCACGCCCTACTACCGATCGTCCTATGTCTTCGTCACCCGCAGGGACGGCCCCGACGTAGCATCGTTCAATGATCCGCGGCTGCGCGACATGCGGATCGGTGTTCAGCTCATCGGCGACGATGGCGCCAATTCGCCTCCGGTCCAGGCGCTTGGCCGCCGCGGTATCGTCGGGCACCTCGTTGGCTATCCGGTCTATGGCGATTATTCCGCCCCCAACCCGCCGGCGCGCATCGTCGAAGCGGTGGCGAGTGGCGAGATCGACCTTGCCGTGGTCTGGGGCCCCCTCGCCGGCTACTTCGCCGCCAGGCAGAAGGTGCCGCTCCGCATCACGCCGGTTGCGCCCCGCATCGACGGACCGCAACTGCCGATGATCTACGACATCTCGATGGGCGTCCGCCGCGAAGACGATGCGCTGCGCGGCGATGTCAATGGCGCCCTGTCCAGGCACAAGGTCGAGATAGATGCCTTGCTGTCACAGTATGGCGTGCCGCGCCTCGATGCCTCGGGGAGCCCGGTGCGATGAGAGCCGTTGTGGCCATGCTCCTGTTTCCAGTCCTGGCGCTCGCTGCCTGCCAGCGCGAGGAACGTGACACGCGCCCGCAATCGGCGCTCGGATCGGGCGAGCAGCCGACGCCTGTGACCACGCTGGAGCCCGGCGGACAGCGCCCCCCCGCCAGCGATAACAAGGCGGCGAGCTTCGAGGCCAACGCCTTCCACATGAGCGAAGGGAAACGGCTTTTCGGCTGGTTCAACTGTTCGGGATGCCACGCCAATGGCGGCGGCGGCATGGGGCCGGCCCTGATGGACCAGAAGTGGCTCTATGGCAGCTCGATCGAAAGCATCCATGCCACGATCCGCGACGGTCGGCCAAACGGCATGCCGAGCTTCCGCGACAAGATTCCCGACGACCAGATCTGGGAGCTTGCGGCTTTCGTGCGCTCGCTGAGCGGCAACGCGCCGTCTTCCGCCGCGCCGCAACGCAATGACGACATGATGGCGCATCCGTCGGAAAACCGCATGCCGGACGCGGCCACGCTGGGGAAGTCGCCGTGAAACGTCTCGTCTCGATGGCGTTCGCCACCGCCGGCGCTCTGTTGCTCCAGGGATGCGCAGGCTGGCAATCCGCCCTCGACCCGAAAGGTCCCGCGGCGAGCGAACTGGCATGGCTGATCTGGTTCTTCACCGTGCTATGCGCCGTGGTGTGGGTGCTGGTGATGATCGCCCTCGTCGTGCCCTTGATGATGCGGTCGCGCGCGCAGGCGGAGCCGCTCGCGATCGAGGCCGGCGCCGACGACCGGAAGCTGCGCGCGGTGATGACCGCCGTCGGGTTGACCGCCATTGTCCTGATCGGACTGACCTTGCTGAGCTTCTTCGCCAACAGGACGCTCGCCGCGATCGGCTCGGATGCCGCGCTGACCATTCGGGTCACCGGCCATCAATGGTGGTGGGAGGTGCGCTATGAGGATGCCACGCCAAGCCGCATCCTGACCACGGCGAACGAGATCCATATCCCCGCCGGGGAACCGGTGCGGCTTCTTCTGACCTCGACCGACGTCATCCATTCCTTCTGGATTCCGAGCCTTTCGGGCAAGCTCGACCTCATTCCCGGCCACATGAACGTGCTCGACCTCAAGGCAGACAAGCCTGGTGTTTACCGAGGTCAATGCGCCGAGTTCTGCGGGGCGCAGCACGCAAACATGGGCACCTTCATCATCGCCGAGCCGCGTGCGAAGTTCGACGCCTGGTGGAACGACCAGTTGCAGCCGGCAGCTACTCCGACGGGGGACGAGGCCAAGGCCGGCCAGGATCTGTTTCTGAAGCGCCCTTGCGTGATGTGTCACAGAATAGGCGGCACGCCTGCCGGAGGAACGGTCGCCCCCGACCTCACCCATATAGCCAGCCGGCAGACGCTTGCCGCCGGGACATTGACCATGAGCCGCGGCAATCTCGCCGCCTGGGTAGCCGACCCACAGGGCATCAAGCCCGGATCCCACATGCCGGTGGTGGAGCTCAGCGGCGACGAGCTCAACGCCATGGTCGCCTATCTCGAGGCGCTTAAATGAGCAGCGCGGACCTCACAAGCGAACGCGACCTGCCGCGCGAAACGCCCGCCACAGGCGACGTCGCACCCGAGCATGACGGACCGCGCGACACCGGCATGGACGATGCCAACCTGGATCGCTGGCTGGCGCGGACATGGCGCACGCCTCCCGGCATCATCGGCGCGCTGTCGAGCGTCGACCACAAGGTCGTCGCACGGCGCTATCTGATCACCGCCTTCGTGTTTCTGTGCCTGGGCGGGCTCAACGCTGTCGCCATGCGCATCCAGCTCTCAGGGCCGCAGCGCGGTCTGATCGGCCCGGACCTCTACAACCAGCTGTTCACGATGCATGGTGTGACCATGATGTTCCTGTTCGCCGTGCCCATCGTGCAGGCGACAGGCATCTATCTCGTCCCGCTGATGGTCGGCAGCCGCAACATCGCCTTTCCCCGCCTGAATGCGTTCAGCTACTGGATCTATGTTTCGGGCGGCATATTCGCCTGGGTGTCTTTCGCGCTCAACATGGCGCCCGACGTCGGCTGGTTTGCTTATGTGCCGCTGTCAGGCCCCGAATTCGCGCCGGGCAAGCGGGCCGACGTCTGGGCCCAGATGATCACTTATACAGAAGTATCCTCCCTGGCCGTCGCGGTGGCAACCATCGTCACCGTGTTCAAGCAGCGAGCCCCCGGCATGTCGCTGGACAGGATTCCGCTCTACGTCTGGGCAATGCTGGTTACCTCCTTCGTCGTCGTCTTCGCCATGCCCGCGGTGATGATCACCTCGACCTTCCTGATCCTCGACCGGCTGGTCGGCACACATATCTTCAACCCGGCCGAGGGCGGCGACGCACTGCTCTTCCAGCATCTGTTCTGGTTCTTTGGCCATCCCGAGGTCTACATCATCTTCCTGCCGGCGACGGGCATGGTCTCCGCGATCATTCCGGTCTTCGCCCGGCGTCCCGTGTTCGGGCATCTCGGGCTGGTCTTGTCGCTGATCGCCGTCGGCTTCCTTTCGTTCGGCCTCTGGGTCCATCACATGTTCGCGACGGGACTACCCAAGCTCGGCGCCAGCTTCTTCACCGCGTCGAGCATGCTGATCGCCATCCCCAATGGCGTTCAGATCTTCTGCTGGCTGGCGACCTTGTGGGACGGCAGGCCGGTGATCCGCACGCCGCTGCTGTTCGTGTTCGGCTTCTTTTTCATCTTCGTCATCGGCGGCCTCACCGGCGTCATGCTCGCTTCGGTGCCGCTGGACCTCCAGGTGCACGACACCTATTTCGTCGTCGCCCATTTCCATTACGTGCTGATCGGCGGTTCGGTCTTCCCGCTGCTGGGCGCGGCCTATTTCTGGTTCCCCAAGATCAGCGGCCGCATGATGAGCGAGCGTCTCGGGCGCTGGCATTTCTGGCTGGCTTTCATCGGCTTCAACGCGGCTTTTTTCCCAATGCATCTCGTCGGGCTCTGGGGCATGCCACGCAGGGTCTACACCTATCCGGCCGAGCTTGGCTGGGGCAACATCAACCTGTTCATCAGCGCCGGCGCGGTGCTCTTTTTCCTCAGCTTCGTACTGTTCACTTTCAATCTTGTACACGGCGCGTTGAAGGGCGCGCTGGCCGGAAACAATCCCTGGGATGCCGGTACGCTCGAATGGGCGACGTCTTCGCCGCCGCCAAGCTATAATTTCGCGCGGATACCGATTGTCACACATGTCGAGCCGCTCTGGGCCGAACGCGAGGCGCTGCCTGTGGCGACCGGACTCCGCGTCGATGTCCGTGAGTTGTTGATCTCAACCGTGGCGGAAGCCCATCCCGACATTCGCGAGAAATCGGCGACACCGTCGATCTGGCCGCTGCTGGCGGCAATCGCCGTCGGCGGTACGTTTGTCTATTCGATCTTCACGCCCTGGGCGATCGTCTGGGGCGCCGCGCCGATCGCCATCACCTTGATCGGCTGGTTCTGGCCCAAGGACGACCCGGAGGATGAGGGATGAGTGAGCGTCCCAGCTTGGATCTTTCGGACCTCCCAACCTTTGGACATGGTCCGCGCAGCCCGACCTGGTGGGGAACGCTCGGCTTCATGGCGCTGGAAGGCATGGGCTTTGCGTTGGCCGCGGGCGCTTATCTCTATCTCGCCACTTTGTGGCCCAACTGGCGTCTAAGCGCCCCGCACCCCGACCATTGGCCCGGGACGATCGTCACCATCCTGTTTATCATCAGCGTGGTGCCGAATCACATCCTCCACGGCCATGCCAAGCAATGCGCGATCGTTCCGGTGCGGATCGGGCTGGTGGTGATGTCGCTGCTCGGTCTGGCCCCGCTTGTCGTGCGCTGGTTCGAATTCCCCGCGCTGAACATCTACTGGGACACGAACGCCTACGGCTCGATGCTCTGGGTGCTGCTCGGGCTGCACACCACACACCTGATCACCGATGTCGGCGACACCATCGTTTTGACGGTGCTGATGTTCACACGCCATGGCTATAGCGGCCGGCGCTTCGGCGATGTCGGCGACAATGTCTTCTATTGGGATTTCGTGGTGCTGACCTGGATCCCGATCTATCTGCTCATCTACTGGATGCCGAGGCTAGGCTGATGCGTGCGTTGAAAATGGGAACGTCCTGGGGTGGTCTTCTGTCGGGGCCGATGGCTTGGGCAATCTCGACGCAGCTGAACTACGCACTCGTACCATGGCAGTGCAACCGCCAGGTGCCGGTGGTGCTTCCCGTGGCACTGGTGCTCGCCGTGCTTTCGCTGCTCGGCGGTGCCTTGTCATGGCGGGCGAAGCGGCAGGGCGGCGCCGCCTTCAAGCCTGAGCGCACGCGCAGCACCGAGCAGTTCGTCGCCGATCTCGGCATGCTTGCGGCATTGCTGTTTGCCCTCGTCATCATCATGCAAGGCAGCGCGGCTCTCATTCTCGACGAGTGCATGCGATGAGCTTCGACGCGTTCTTCTCGACCTCGATCTGCTACGGCGCCGGCGCGCCCGAGGCCGGATGGACGCTCGCATTTCCCATCACGTTTCCGCTGGCCGCGATTGCCTTCCTTTATTCCATCGGAGCGACTCGGTTGTGGCGCCGCAGCAGCCGAGGCCGTCCCGAGCGGATGCGGCAGGCGTTGTTTTTCGCCGCCGGTTGGGGCGTGCTGACGGCAGCACTGGTCAGCCCCATCCACGCGCTCGGCGAGCGGGTGTTTGCCGCCCATATGATCGAGCATGAACTGCTGATGGCGGTGGCGGCGCCCCTCCTTGTCGCCGCTTGCCCAGGCGCAGTCCTGCTCTGGTCCTTGCCGGCCTCACTTCGCCGCGGAACGGGCAAGCTCACGCGCGCAAAGACGCTGCAATCGGTTTGGGCCCTGGTGATCCGCCCCCTCAACGCGACGATCATTCACGGCGTCGCCATCTGGATCTGGCACATTCCGGCGTTGTTCCAGGCAGCGCTCCAGCAGGGCTTTCTTCATTATGCCCAGCATGCGAGCTTCCTCGGCACAGCCTTGCTGTTCTGGTGGGCGCTCCTTCCGCGCCCCGGTCGACAGCAGACCTATGGCAGCTCCGTCATGCATCTTTTCTTCACCTCGCTTCATACCGGCCTGCTCGGTGTCCTGCTGCTGATGTCGCCCAAACTCTGGTATCCGGAGAATGGCGCCGGCGCCGCGTTGTGGGGAATGACCGCGATCGAGGACCAGCAGCTCGCCGGATTGGTAATGTGGGTTCCGGCCGGCTTGATCTATGGCGGCGCCGCCCTGCTGCTCGCCGGCCTTTGGATAAGCAGCAGCGCAACCAGGGAGGCAACACATGCGCTCCGACCTGGGTAGGCTGATCGGGGGCGCCCTTGCCGCAATCCTGCTGCTGACCGCGGCTGTGGCAGCGGCGACCTTGTGGTCCGACCGGCGCGACCGTGTCCGGCACGAGTCGGATGCGGCGACCGGGGGCGTAGGCGCTCGCGCCATTCCGATCATGACGGCGAATGGCTGCTCCGGCTGCCATACGATACCCGGCGTGCCGGGTGCGCAAGGCCAGGTCGGACCCCGCCTGGACGGTGGCCTTGCCGACAGGGTCTTTATCGGTGGCCTGCTGGCAAACAATCCGGAGAACATGATCCGCTGGATACGCTCGGCGAGGGAAGTCAATCCGCACACGGCCATGCCGTCGACGAGGATCACCGAGCAACAGGCGCGGGACATCGCCGCTTATCTCTATGCTTTGAGGTAAATCAGCCCTCGCCGCCGCGCCGGGACCACAAGCCGCGGCCGGGATCGTAGCCGATGACCGCCGCGAGGAAGAAGGCGATGAGGCAGCCAAGGACCACAATCGCCGCGACAGGATCGAACCGCAGATAGAGCGCGAAGCGTATCAGCTCGACCGCCGAGCTGAACGGGTTCCAGGCGGCGATTGTTGCCAGCACCGGTCCCGCCTCGGCAAGCCGCCACAGCGGATAGAGCGCCGTCGAGGCAAAGAACACCGGAAAGATGACGAAATTCATGACACCGGCAAAGTTCTCCATCTGTGTCGAAACCGAGGAGACAAGCAGGCCGAACGCGCCAAGCATCAGGCCCGCCAGCACGAGCGCCGGAAATACCGCGACGTAGCCGAGAACGGGCGGCCGCACATCCCAGAAACGCGCGATCAACAGAAACAAATAGACCAGCGGCACGCCGACGATCACGCTGGCCAGCAGGCGCGCCGCAAGCAGGTACCAGCGCGGCAATGGTGCGGTCAGCAACAAGCGCATGCTGCCCATCTCGCGATCGTAGACCATGGCCAGCGAACTCGCCATGGCATGGAAGAGCAGCATCATGGCCGCTAGCCCGGGCACCACATACACGTCATAGAGAACATAGGTCTGGTAGGGTGGCGTGATCGACAGACCGAGAACGGAGCGGAAGCCAGCGGCAAAGATTGCCAGCCAGACCAGCGGCCGTACCATCGCCGAGAGCAGCCGGCCGCGTTGCCGCAACGTGCGCAGCATCTCCCTGCGCAGGATGCCGTTGAGCGCGCGCACCGCGTGAGACGTTTTCATTCGGACTCCGTCAGCGACGCGAAGGCCTCGCCCGTGCTCGCTACACCGAGATCGGTAGCCAGGCGATCGGCGCGGCCGGCCCACCGCATGGTGCCTCGATGCAGCACCACCACATCGTCATCCGCCGTTAGTTCTTCCAGAAAATGTGTTGCCCACAGAACGGCAATGCCGCGCTGGCGGCAAAGCTCCCGCACGTGCCGCTCGAGCGCGCGGCGGCCCGGCACGTCGAGCCCGGTGGTCGGCTCATCCAGCAGCAAAAGGCGTGGGCTATGCATCAGAGCACGTGCGATCTCGACACGGCGACGCTGCCCCCCGGAAAGCGCTCGGGCAGGATCGTCGATCCTGTCCAGCACGTCCAGCCGGCCGAGTTCGTGGATGGAGCGCTCCTTGCTCAAGGCCTGGCTAAGCCCATGCAAGGCCGCGTGGTAACGCAGGTTCTCGCCGGCCGTCAGATCGAGGTCGAGGGTCGGCAACTGGAAGACGACGCCCATCTGCGCCAACGCGGCGGACGGGTTGACATCCATCGCCTGGTCGAAGACATGCACCGAGCCGGAGCGGGCGTGATAAAGACCGGTGATCAGCGAGAACAACGTCGTCTTGCCGGCGCCATTGCGGCCTAGCAAGATGCACATCCTGCCTTGGGCCACAGAGAAAGAGACGCCGTCGAGAACCCGCCGGTTTCCGAAGCTATGGCCCAGATTCTCGACCGACAAGGCGTTCATGGCCCGATCACGACGCCCCACGGCCCCCGCCCCACCGGCAGCGATTTCACCACCTCCTGGTTTTCGAGATCGATAAACGAAATATCGCCGGAATTCCCGTTTGCGCTGACCAGGCGCTTCTCGTCGCCGGAGAGCGCAACGTGCCAGGGTCGTTGACCAACAAGGTAGAGCCGACGGACCGCCAGCGTTTTCACATCGAGTTCCGCAATCCTGTTGGCGGGGCCGAGCGCCACATAGACGGTCGTGCCATCGCGGGACGTCGCCATGCCGACCGCCTGCACACCCTCGCGTCGTATACCCGGCACCTCGAACTCGACTTTGCCGGTCTGCGCGCGCGTTGCCGTGTCGAAGACGGTGACGGTGCCCCGGATCTCCGAGGACACCCAGAATTGCTTACCGTCCGGCGAGAATAAAGCCGCGCGCGGCCGGGTATCGACCAGCAGATTGTCGACGAGTTCAAGCGTGCCTGCGTCGATCAGATGCACCATGCTGGTGGTCTCCGAAGTGCAGGCGACATAGCGGCCGTCGGCGCTGGCCGCCATTCCTTCCGGTTCGACGCCGACATCCACGGTGCCGATGACCTTGGCCGCGGCGATGTCCACCACCGACACCAGATTGTCATTCTCGTTGGCGACGAACAGCCGCTTGCCATCGGGATGGACTGCGAAGAATTCCGGATCGGCTCCCGAAGGCAGTTCCCCGACGACCCGCCGCTTCGCGACGTCGACCACGTCGATGCGGTTGTCGTCGCCTTCCGCGACGAAAAGCATCTTGTTGTCGATCGACAGCGCCAGCCCGCGCGGACGGCGGCCGACATCGATCGTCGCCAGCAAAGTCATTGTCACGCCGTCGACGACCGCGACGGTATTATCCTGCTCATTGGAAACGTAGATGGTCTCGGCGGCGGCGGGAGCAGCAAGAGCGAACGCCGCCAACAACAGCGTCATCAGAACTTGCATGTGCTCTCCTCCAGGTCGATGCCCAGCGTGTCGAGCGGCGTGCGCTGATGCAGGAAGCCCGGTTGCGGTGAGCTGGAAATCAAGAGGCGAGGCCCGGCGATCAAAATGGGCTGGCGCATCTGTCCGTCCCAGGGACGGAAACTAAGCCCCTGCCCCTTGAAGCCAGCGAGAAGAAACGCGTCGCCGCGTATATATCTGCCGATTGCCGCGGGATCGAGACTGTGCAGGCGCGTCGCCGCTTCGCCGGTACTGCGCACAGCGAGCCAGGCCGCGTAGTCGCTGGGCAACATCCAGCGCCCTGCCTGCCTGTGGAAACGGTCCTGCAATTGCGTGGCGCCCCATTCCTCGCTGACAGCGCTCCAGCCTGTGGTGACCAGCCCTTGCGTGCCGGCGACGATTCTCGGCAGCGCAGTGCGGCCCTCCAGATAGGCGCCGAATTCATCCGCCTCGTCGGCGACCACGAGCACATCATAGTCGCTGACCTGCGTGACCGCGGGTATTTCGGTCTGCAGCGTGACATGCCCTGTATCGGCACGTCCGTTGGCGGGCCTGAATGTCCACGGCTGGTCGATCGTGATCTCGGCTCCGAAGCGAGCCGCCGCCCGTCGAAAGGCCGCCGCCATCGCCTGATCCTGCGAATGCGGCCCCACAAGCAGGAACCAACGCTGCCAGCGCTTCCAGGCGAGATATTGCGCCAGCCCGTCGGCGAGCATGGCGCGGCTCGGGATCGTGTGCAGCACGTTCCGACGGCAGTCCTGCTGGCGAAGCTCGTCGTCCGGCGCCCGGCTGTTGAACAACGTCATCTGCTCGGCACCGGGCGCGGCACTGGCCTGTAGAAGCTGACGGGCGTCGAGATCGGCGATGACAAAGGCGATGCCGGCATCGGCGAATTGTCTTACCGCGTCGTCCGGCGTTTCGGTTGGTTTCAATATCCTTTCCTCCAGCCGAAATTTCTGCCCAAGAAACCGGCCGGTGCTTTCGTCGTCGGCAATGCCGAGCCGTGCGCCTTGCAGGCCGTCGTCGGTGACGGTTTCATCAAGGGGTCCAAGGGGCAGAGCCGGTTTGCGCTCCTGGCCGATATACCCGATCACCATCGTCTGTTGCTCGGTGACGCCAGGGCCGGTGATCAGCAAAAGAAAGAGAAGGCCCAGCAACAGTCTCATTGTGTCGCCCCCAGCCCAAAGCGCGACGATCCCGCTTCATCGCCACGAGAGATTGCGACATCGCGCACGATGCGCGCCGGCGATCCCTCCAGAACAATAACCCGATCCCCCAGCGACGAGGCATAGGCGAGATCATGCGTAACCAGCAGCGTGGTAGTCCGCCGACTGGCGAAACAATCCTGCAGCAGGCGGCGCATGGCTTGCGCGGTCGCCTCGTCGAGTGAAGCGAATGGCTCGTCGAGGAGCAGGAGCGCAGGCTCCACGGCGAGCGCCCGGGCAAGCGCTACGCGCCGCGCCATACCGCCCGAGAGTCGCTGCGGATAGCTCTTCTCATTGCCTTTCAGGCCGACAGCGGCAAGCCACCGGGCCGCATCGGGCGCGCGATCCGGGATGGCCAGCTCTACATTGCGCAAGGCGGTGAGCCAGGGCAGCAGCCTCGGTGTCTGGAACAGCATGCCTATCGGAAGCGGTCGTCCGCTCACGCTGCCGCGAAATTCGCGGTCGACGCCCGAAACGATCGACAGCAGCGTCGACTTGCCGACACCGGAAGGGCCGGTCAGGACGCAGACCTGTCCGTCGGCTATATCAAGCGACAGCGCGCGAAAGATCGTCCGGCGCTGGCCGTCGTCACCGGGGAAAGTCTTGTCCTCGATCCTGATCCTCAGCATCAGCGTCGCCAGGCGAACAGACGACGTTCCAACGGCACAAGCAGTCCATACTCTATGGCAAGCATCACAACGCCGAAGCTGATCGCATAGGCAAGGATGTGGGTGACGTCGAAGTTCTGAAAATAGACCTGTAGCTGGAACCCGACGCCGTTGGAGCGGCCGAGCAGTTCGGCGAGCAACACGATCTTCCACGTCAATGCCAGCCCGCTGCGCAGGGTGACGAGAAAGAACGGCGCCAATTGCGGCAGCACGACATGCCGCAGCTTTGCAGCACGCCCGAAGCGATAGAGCTCAGCCATTTCGGCAAAGTCCTTGTCCAGCCGGCTGGCGCCTTCACGAATAGTCACCACGACATTGGGGATCTTGTTGAGCGCGACCGCAAGGACAAGCGCAGTCTCGGCAAGACCAAGCCAGATATAAATTAGAATGACCGTGATCAGCGCCGGCATGTTGAGGAGTAACACGATCCAAGGCCTCATCCATATGTCGGCTCTGTGCGAGCGGCCTGCCGCGTAGCCAAGGGCCGCGCCAATGACGATTGCCGACCCGAGGCTTGCCACGACGCGCGCAAGCGAGATGCCCAAATGGTATGGCAGCTCGCCCCGAACCACTTCGTGCAGGAGAACCGAAACAACCTGGACCGGACCAGGAAACAGGCGATCGGCGGCGATCGATGATGCAATCTGCCAGACGAGCACCATGGTCAGCAATGCCGCAGTGGATTGCGAACGCTGCATTGTGATGGGGAACGCTGGGACATCGGTCATTGGCGCGAGCTCAAGCCGGTATGGCCCGGAAGACACCAGGATCGAGGCTCGTCGCCTTGCCGACCAGATCCTCGCCGCCCAATTCGGCCAGGATTGCAAACAACCGGGCCGCGCCATCACGTTCGTCTTTGCCGAACCGACGAGGGATTCCGGCTCGATAGGCGGCGCGTAACGCCGCCTGTAGGTGAGGATCGTCCGTGCCCAATTGGGGCGCGAGCACCCGCCATTCGTCGTCCGAAGACTCGAGCAGCGACTTCGCTGCCGCGGTCGCGCTCGTGAATCGCGCGAGGGCTATCGGGTTGGCCCGCGCCCAGCTTTCATGGAAGACGTAGCCGAGCATCGGCAAGTCCACGGATACGCCAAGCCCCTGCAGGATTTGCGCGACACTGAGCAGAGGCCTTGCCCCCTCTGACTCGAGACGGGCGGCGAAATTCCAGAACGTCAGCAGTGCATCCAGTCGCCCCGCCAGAAATTCCTGCTCCAACAAAGGCGGCGCGCCGAACACTGGCTCCACCTCTTCAGCAAGATCGCGCTTCACCTGACGGAGGCCGAGCGCGCGCAACAGGATCCAGCTTTTGTCCAGCGGACCACCTGCGATCCCCAGCCTTTTGCCCTTGAGGTCCGCAAGAGTTCGAATGGGCGAGCCTTGCGGCAGTTCCAGCGCGCCGACGGCACGAGAATAGGGATAGAAGACCAGATCAGCGCCTTCGCTGCGCTGGCGCATGACCCACACCCAGTCCGAAACGATGACGTCGACGCTGCCCGCCAGCAATGCGGTCTTACCGGCTTCGGTACCGGCAAGCCGCTGAGCCTCGATTGATACGCCGTGCATAGTGTCCAACGCATGTCGCCGCATGACGTCAACTTCCCAGGCGGCGGTGCCAAATCCCAGCACGCCAAATCGCACGAGCGGCGATGGCTGTGGCGCGGCTTCTGCGGAAGCACCCAATAGCCAGCAACAAATACCCGCAAGAGCGGCCCGCCGCGAGATGTGACCCTGATCATGCCGGGTCAGCCATTCGCCTGGAAGGGTAGCAGTCAGCACGGGCGCACCGGGTGTGAAGGAACTTTCCTAACGCCGTGGCGGCAGGAATGTTCCTCAATGGTGCATGGAACTAACGGGAAAGCACCTAAGGTCCGTTTTTCAGCTCGTATGGCAGCCCGGGGGGCTTGTTCAGGCGAACAGAAGAAGGTGTCAGGGGCTACGGTCCGCTCTTGGCATCATCGACCTCCAACGCGTCCATTACAGGTGCCGGATCGCTCTTTTCGGAGCTCGGGCTCTGCACCCCGGACCCGGCGTTCTCGATCGCTTGCACGATAGCATCTTCGATGTTTCCGAGTTCGTCCTCCCTTACTTCACGCCCATAACCAGCCACCTCGGCATCCTGCTCGAATTGCTGAGCGAGCACCGCGACGCTGACTTCCTCTCGACCAGGAAGTGTGCCGACATTCTCCTGTAGCCAGTTTTGAAAAAACTCTCTGGTCGCGCTCATCTCAGACCACCCTTTCGCCAAACTAAGCGCGACGGTGAGCCGAAGTTCCATGATGCGTTCACTTTCCCAGTGGTGCTGTACTCACAGCGTTGGGAGCCACGAGGTTTTTGCAGGCTTGATGAGGCAGTGGCCTTTCTCTTCACGACTCGATTGGAGTTCACTCTTATTGTGCAGTGTGCATCCTGATTGCGTCCATTTCGACCCTGTGGAACAAGCTCGTTGAGTTGAAGTTAGGCCCGATGCCAAGCTTTTCGGGCGAACCAAGCTTTTCGGGCGCACAAGTTTTTGACGTTGCCATCGTCGGCGGCGGCCCCGCGGGGCTCGCTGCAGCCATGTATTTAGCCAGGTTTCTGCGTTCGGTGATCTCGCTCGACGCGGGGCATGCGCGTGCCAAGCTCATCCCAAAATCCCGCAACTGTCCCGGCTTCCCCGACGGCATCAGCGGGGAAGAACTGCTCGGCCGCCTACGAGCCCAGGCACAGCTATACGGCGCGAGCCTTGTCCATGGTTGCGTAGGCCACGCCGAAAAACGCGAGGTTTTTTTTGTCCTGACGACCACCTGCGGGATTGTCCAAGCAAGGCGCGTGATTCTGGCAACGGGCATTGTGGACAAGGCACCTCCCATTGAAAGACTGGAGGAGGCGATCGCAACCGGCATTGTCAGACTGTGCCCGGTTTGCGATGCATATGAGGCCCGGGGTAGCCGCATCGGCGTTGTTGGTCCGGAGCATCTCGCCGTCAGGGAGGCTCTGTTCCTGAAGGGATATGGCAGTCAGGTCGCCTTGCTCGCCAATAACCAGGATGATGTTTCCGAAGCTGCCCGCGGCGCCGCCTTGGCAGGCGGAGTTGAAATCTGGGACGCTGTCGATGACCTGATCCCTCGACGAACCGGGTTCGATGTCGTCATGGCCGAGGGCGCCCCGATGCGCAACATCGATGTGGTGTACCCTTCGATGGGCAGCGACGTACGCTCCGAACTCGCGGTTGCTCTGGGGGCTAACTGTGACGCAGAAGGCTATGTCCTGGTCAACCGACACCTTGAGACTTCAACGCCAGGACTCTATGCCATTGGCGACGTGGCCGAGGGGCTCAATCAAATTGCTGTTGCGTTCGGAGACGCCGCCAAGGCTGCAACTCACATTCATAACGACCTCCGCGATTGCGCCGAGCCGGCGACGAACTTCCGGCGAAGTTGACCTGCAGATGCGAACGCACCGTACCGGCTCACCTTTGGCTGCGTTGATGCCCGGAACCTGTTCCACCCGGCGTGAGACTACCGGCTTCGGCTTTGCTAGAGTTCTCCCAGGCGCAGCCGCTGGGTTGATGGACGGGCACGCGCTGGCGAACGGCTGGAGGAAGGAATGAAAATTCTCGTCACCGGCGCGTCAGGTCTGATTGGAGCCGCGCTTTGCGCGCGCCTGGCCGGCGAGAGTCATGAAGTGGTCCGCGTGCTTCACCACGCAGACACTGGCGTCCACCCGGAGATCCAAACCGTTTCCCTGGATATGGCGCGGGCCTTGCGACCTCAGGACTGGACCCCCTATCTCGCCGGTGTGGACGCCGTCGTAAACTGTGCCGGCGTCCTGCAGGATAGTGCCCGGGAAAACACCCGGCATGTCCATTCTACCGGCGCCTCGGCTCTCTTCACCGCGTGTGAGCACGCAGGTGTGAATAAGGTGATCCACTTTTCTGCCATCGGGGTCGATCGCCAGCAGCCGTCCGCCTTTTCCGCCAGCAAGCTCGCCGGCGATGAGGCACTGATGGCACGTAGCCTTGACTGGGTCATCCTGCGCCCCTCCGTAGTACTGGGAAGGCCGGCCTTCGGCGCAAGTGCACTTTTTCGCGGCCTCGCGGCGTTGCCGCTCTTGCCGTTGATGCCCGACACGGGCCGTCTCCAAGTCGTCCAACTCGATGACGTGATCTCCACCGTCCTGTTCTTCCTCAAACCCGGCAGCCCATCGCACCTCACGCTGGACCTGGCTGGGCCCGAGGCACTTTCGATGAGCGAGGTCGTGGGTCGCTATCGCCGCTGGTTCGGATGGAGCAGTGCTCGGGAGTTCATCTTGCCCAATTGGGCCGCAGCTATTTTGTACAGGTTCGGGGATGCCGCGGCTCAGCTGGGCTGGCGCCCGCCGATGCGCAGCAATGCAGCAAAAGAGATTGCCCGTGGCGCTGTCGGCGATCCCCAACCCTGGATGACGGCGACCGGCATTCAACCATCAAGTCTTACATCTGCACTGCGTTTAAATCCTGCGGCGGTGCAGGAGCGATGGTTCGCCGGTCTTTACTTCGTCAAGCCGGCGCTCTTTGTCATCTTGCCGCTCTTCTGGATCATGACGGGCATCATTTCCCTCACTGCCGGCTGGCGCAGCGGAGTTGATTTGCTGATTGGCACTGCTGCCGGCCCCTTGGCCGAACCGGCGGTAGTCGCCGGCGCGCTGGCTGACATCGCCGTCGGGGCGCTTATCGCCTGGCGCCCAACCAGCCGGCTTGGTCTTTTCGGCGCAATCGCGGTATCGCTTTTCTATGCGATCGCTGGGAGCATTCTGCGGCCGGATCTTTGGCTTGAGCCACTCGGGCCGTTGATCAAAATCCTCCCGATCCTCGTTCTGCATTTTGCAGCGCTGGCCATTCTGGAGGAACGCTGATGACGTACTTCGTGCTTAAATACCTGCACGTGATCGGCGCTGCTGTGCTGCTCGGAACTGGTGCCGGCATTGCTTTTTTCATGCTTTTGGCACACCGGACCGGGAATGCCGCGACGATCGCAGCCGTCGCCCGCATTGTCGTGCTGGCTGATTTCCTGTTCACGGCTACGGCCGTTATCGCACAACCTCTGACCGGACTGGGCCTCGCTAGGGTTGCGGGGTATTCGCTGTCCGAAGGATGGATCGTTCTCTCGATCCTGCTCTACATCTTGACGGGCCTGTTCTGGCTGCCTGTCGTGTGGATGCAGATCGAGATGCGAAATCTAGCCACACAGGCCGCACTCTCCAACCAACCTCCTCCCGAGCGCTACCATCAGCTGTTCAGACGCTGGTTTGTCTTCGGCTTCCCAGCTTTCGGCGCCGTGCTCGCCATTTTCTGGCTGATGATTGCGCGCCCGGCAATCGAGTGGTCATCGTTGTAGCTGCGATCGGCAAGCACTGCGCCGTGAATTCATCCGTCGCGCCTAGCTGGTTCGTGCCGGCGCGATGCACTGCGGTCGGGAACCACGGTCACTGCCGCGAGTTCTTTCGCATGGCCAATCATCCCGTCACCGGCGTGCTTACCTCAATCGGCACATTAACCTCCCGCCCCGCGGCATTCCTGATCCTGTTGGTCTACGCAATCCTTTGGATGATCTTCGAGCGACAGACCCTGGACTGGCATGGAGCGGCTACCTTGTTTACGTGGGCCATGACGCTGTTCATCCAGCGTGCCGAGCACCGCGACACTCAGGCCATTCACGCCAAACTGGATGAGATCCTGCGATCAGACCACAATGCCTCGAACATCACGCGGATCGACGATGAAGAGCCCGAGGAAATCGAAAAACACCGCCACCGCAGGCAGCAGGACGACTGATGAGCGGCGTTTTGGTTTCACGGCAGGACGAGTAGCGGGTTTCCAGCTTTTGACGCCTATCCAGCCTCGCCGCCTCCTGCGCTCAGGCCCAGGCCTTCGATCCTTGCTGCGGCTGTGGTTCAGCGACCGAAGGATCGGAGCCTCTATTGTTCCACCGCATCCAGAAATTGGCCCGAGAACCAGGTCGGGCAAATCGGCCGGCTCGAAATGTGTCATTCGCCTTTCTGGTTGCGCTCGACGAACTTGTTGAAACGGCTGGTTTGTCCGTCACCAGTCTTGGACTGGTAAAGAAAGGCCAGATCGTTCTCGTCGAATATGCGGAAGAACTCGTCCCATTCGACCGGCTCGAATGCTTCCTCGGGTTTGCCGAAGTCGATCCGCAGGATGCCGCCCGCCCCTTTGGTGCGAACCACTGCCGGCCGTCCATCCCGCTCCTCGGCCCATTTGCGGATTTCGTCGTGATTGGTGGTCGTTTGCGACTGGGACATTGAAATCTCCTTTGATCATCGGCGTTGCCAACATCGGGCATCGTCGGGGCTGCCGGCGTCCTAACAGCACAAGGGCGGCAATGTTCCGGCACGGCGCGGCGAGCGCGATGTGGCTGCTTCCGAACGAAGCCGGCCAAAGGAACTTTGTTGAAGCCAAGGGAACAAACCTTTTGCCGAAAAGTTCGGGTCGCCAAGATTACCTGTCTGAGGAGTGGTCGTGAAACGGATATTGGTTACAGGGGGCTGCGGCTTCATTGGCCGGCATGTCGCCCAGGAACTCATCGAGCAGGATTATTCGGTTCGCATTTTGGATGTGCTGCTGGAGCAGGTGCACGCAGGCGAAACAGTCGCCCTTCCCGCCGGGGCCGAGCTGATCAAGGGCGACATTCGGGACCGGGAGGCGGTCGCCAAGGCGCTGGAAGGCATTGACGCGGTCATTCATCTGGCCGCGGAAGTCGGCGTCGGACAGTCGATGTACGAGATCGCGCGCTATGTCGGCACCAACGATCTCGGCACCGCGACGCTGCTCGAGGCGCTGATCAAACACCCGGTCGAGCGCATTGTCGTCGCCTCATCGATGAGTGTCTATGGCGAGGGCCTCTATGCTACATCGGACGGCCGGCGCATCGACAATGCCCGGCGCAAGGCGAGCGACATCAAAAACGGGCAATGGAATCCGCTGTCGCCGGAAGGCGAGCCCCTCTCCCCCCTGCCGACGGACGAGGAAAAGCCGGTCGATCTCGCCTCTATTTATGCACTGACGAAATACGCCCAGGAACGCGCCGTGCTGATCTTCGGCGAAGCCTATGGCATCGATGCGGTCGCGCTGCGCCTGTTCAACGTCTTCGGCGCCGGCCAGGCGTTATCGAACCCCTATACCGGCGTGTTGGCCAATTTTGCTTCGCGTCTCGCCAACGGCCAACGTCCAATGATCTTCGAGGATGGCGAACAGAAACGCGATTTCGTCCATGTGGATGACGTCGCCCGCGCCTTTCGTCTTGCGCTGCAGCAACGCCAGGCAAGGGGTCACGTCATCAACATCGGCAGCGGCCGAGCCTATGCCATCAGCGACGTCGCGCGGGTACTTGCCGAGGCCATGGGAACGCCGGACCGCTCGCCAGAGTTGCTCGGCAAGGCGCGCTCCGGGGATATCCGCAACTGCTTCGCCGATATTTCCAAGGCCCGTGAGCTGCTCGGTTTCGAGCCGAGGCAACAACTGGAGAATTCCCTCGCCGATTTCGTTTCCTGGGTGCGCAACTCGTCCGCCATCGACCGCGGCGCCGACATGAAACGCGAGCTTGAAGAACGTGGGCTGGTGTCATGAATACGCGCAATCGACGCGACGCGCCCGTCGCCATTGTCGGCGGCAGCGGCTTCATAGGATCGAACCTGGCCGACAGCCTGTTGTCGGATGGCGAGCCGGTGCTGGTGATCGACAATCTCAGCCGCCCCGGCGTCGAACAGAACCTTGAATGGCTGGTGCAGAAACACGGAAGCCGCCTCATGGTCGAAACGATTGACGTGCGCGACGCCAACGCGCTTGCGCCCGTTCTGAAGAGTTCCAAGGCGATCTTCCACCTGGCCGCGCAAACCGCCGTCACAACGAGCCTGGTCCAACCGGACGAGGATTTCGACATCAACCTTCGAGGAACGTTCAATGTCCTCGAGGCGGCGCGGCTGAGCAGTGAGTTTGTTCCGGTGGTCTTCGCCAGCACCAACAAGGTCTATGGCAGCCTGCCCGACGTCGCGGTGCGCGAGGACGGCGATCGTTACCTGCCTTGCGACGGCATCATCCAAGCGAATGGCATCGACGAGACCCACGGCCTGGATTTCTGCACGCCCTATGGCTGCTCCAAAGGCGCGGCGGACCAATATGTGCTCGACTATGCCAAATCCTACGGCATGCCCACGGCGGTGCTGCGGATGAGCTGCATCTACGGGCCGCGCCAGTTCGGAACCGAGGATCAAGGCTGGGTCGCGCACTTCCTGCTGAGTGCGCTGACGGGACGTCCAATCACCATTTACGGCGACGGCAGACAAGTGCGCGATATACTGCATGTCTCCGATGCGGTCGCCGCCTACAGGGCCACGCTCGATCGTATCGAGACGACCAAAGGCCAGGCATTCAATCTTGGCGGCGGCCCCGATAATGCGATCAGCCTGCGCATGCTGTTGAGCGAGATCCGTAGCTTGACCGGCCGTGAGCTTTCGATCCGCCATGATGACGAACGCACCGGCGATCAGCCCTTCTTCGTCGCCGACACCCGCAAGATCAAAGCGATGCTTGGCTGGAAAGCTCGTGTTTCATGGCGCGAAGGCATTCGCGATCTCGCAGACTGGCTGCAACAACACCGGCTCCAGCCTCGCCCCGAAGTCGTGAGGTACGTCGCATGAAAATCGCCCTGGTAAACCCGTTCTGGACCTATGACGACAGCATCTATTTCGGCTGCCGCCAACCACATCTCCCGCTGGAACTCGGCTATTCGAAATCCCTCCTCGAAACAGCCGGCCATGAGGTGTTGATGCTGGATGGGCAATTGCAGAAGCTCGACAACTCGGACCTCTCCGAGCGTGTGGCTGATTTCGCGCCTGCAATGACGGTCGTCACTACCGCCCCGACTTATCTGTTCTGGCGCTGCGCACCACCCGAGTTGCGCGTGCCGGCCGATTTCCTCAACCGTCTCGCCGGGCGCGGTGGACGCACAGTCGCGGTCGGGCCGCATGGCTCGGCTACGCCCGCGCCAACCTTGCGCAAGCTTGGCGTCGACATTGTTGTGCGCGGCGAATGCGAGGAAATCGTCGCGGAACTTGCCCGGCGCGACGACTGGAGCGCGGTCCCCTCGACCGCTTACCTGCGCGACGCCAAGGTGGTTTTGAACGGCGGCGTCCACGCCAGCTCGTTTGTCGATCATCCGCCACTCCAATGGCCATCAGACTGGATCGCAGCCCATTCGCATCACCATCACAGGTTCGATGACAAGCAGGTTGGGTTCGGCGCGGAGGTCGAAGCATCGCGCGGCTGCCCCTACAATTGCAGCTTCTGCGCCAAGATCGATTTCCGCGATGCCTATCGCCGCCGCAACCACGAGGCGGTCATAGCGGAAATCGATCGGCTGATTGCCCAGGGCGTCGGCTACATTTATTTCATCGATGAAATCTTCCTGCCGCAAAAAGCGCTGTTGGAAGCGTTGATCCATCGCGACGTGAAGTTCGGTGTGCAGACCCGCATCGACCTTTGGAAGCCCGAGCTGCTGGAATTGCTTGGTGCGGCCGGCTGCGTCTCCATCGAGGCCGGTCTCGAAAGCCTGACCGTGGAAGGTCGTGCGATGCTCGCGAAGCGCTGCCGGCTGGGTACCGAGGAACTCGCCGCGCTGCTCGTCAATGCCAGGCGTCACGTTCCATTCGTACAGGCCAATCTGATCGGCGTCGTCGAGGATGACCCTGCCCTCGTCGATTACTGGCGAACGCACCTCATCGACAACGGCGTATGGGCCAATGAACCCGTACCGCTTTATCCATATCCGAGTTCGCCAAGCTATCGCGAGCTTTGGGGCGAACCCGATGACCTCGCCTGGGAGCGCGCCCATGATCACTATCTCGCATCATTCCAGAAGTTCAGCGATATCCAGGAAAGGCGCCCGCGTCCGCTGGCGGAACTGGAGGCGACATGTTGCGGACACTGACGCCGCGCTCGCGGCGCATCCTGATGACGGTCGATGCCGTGGGCGGCGTGTGGCGCTATGCGCTCGACCTGGCCAGGGAACTTGTCAACGGCGGCGATAGCGTAGTGCTTGCCGGTCTCGGTCCGCCACCGTCCAGGCACCAGGCCGACGAGGCGGAGGCTTTCGCGAAGCTGATCTGGCTGAACACGCCGCCGGATTGGATGACCCGCAACGGCGGTGATCTCGACGCGCTGCCGCGGGAGTTGCATGCGCCCATGCGCGACCACGCCATCGACCTTGTCCATTTCAACGCGCCTTCGCAGGCGGCGGGATTCGACGCGCCATGCCCGGTCGTGGTGGTCTCCCATTCCTGCGTGACGACCTGGTTCCATGCGGTCAGAGGACAGGCGGCGGATGGGGCATGGGCCTGGCAGAAGGAGCGCAACAGACGCGGCATGGATCGGGCCGACGCGGTCATCGCGCCGAGCCGCAGCCATGCCGACATGCTAGAGACCTGCTACGGCCCGATCGCGCGCTTGAGTGTGGTCACAAATGGTGCCCGTCCTCTGCCGAAGGCCGAAAAGCATCAACCGCTCGTCTTCGCCGCTGCCCGCTGGTGGGACGAGGGCAAAAATGCGGCGGTGGTCGATCAGGCGGCGTCCCTGACGCGATGGCCTCTGTTTGCCGCCGGTTCGACGAACGGCCCAAACGGCGAGCATGTCAGCTTCAGCCATGCTGTTCCTCTGGGAGCAGTGCCGTCCGATGAGGTGCGTTCGTTGATGGCTCGCGCGGGTATTTTCGTATCGCCATCGCTCTACGAGCCATTCGGCCTGGCCGCGCTGGAAGCCGCCATGTCGGCTACGCCCCTGGTGCTTTCCGATATCGCCACCTATCGCGAACTATGGGACGGGGCCGCGATATTCTTTGACGCGCGCGATCCGCACGATCTCGCTGCCTGCCTCAACCGTCTCTCCAGCGATGCCGAGCTCCGGCGAGAGCTTGGCCAGGCAGCCATCCGACGCAGCCGCAGGTTTAGGCTGACAAAGCAGACAGCGGCTATGCGCGGCGTCTACGACAAAGCGGCCTTAGCGATGGCGGAGCGCTGATCATGCGCTTTGTGTTTTACACCCACTCGGTCGTTTCCGACTGGAACCATGGCAATGCCCATTTCCTGCGCGGCGTCATGCGAGAGCTGGTCCAGCGCCGGCATCAGACTATTGCGCTGGAGCCGGCGAATGGCTGGAGCCGGTCGAATCTGCTGGCTGAGAAGGGGTCGTTCGCCATCGAACGCTTCCGCAAGGATTTTCCCGAACTGATGCCGGTGACCTACGACGCCGGATTTGATCACGAAGCCTGGATTGCCGAGGCCGACGTTGTGATCGTTCATGAGTGGACGGATCCGGAGCTTGTCGCACGTATTGGCCGTGCCCGGGCCGCCGGCGGCAACTTCATCCTTCTTTTTCACGACACCCACCACCGGGCCGTGTCTGCGACCGAGGCACTCTCGGCGCTCCGGCTGGAGCACTATGACGGCGTTCTCGCCTTTGGCGAAACCTTGCGCGAGAGCTATCTGCGCGCCGGCTGGGGCAAGCGCGTCTTCACTTGGCATGAAGCGGCGGACGATCGCCTGTTCAAGCCGCACCCGGAGATCCACCCCACCTCCGATCTGGTCTGGATCGGCAACTGGGGCGATGATGAGCGGACCGCCGAACTCAAGGAGTTTCTGATCGAGCCGGTGCACGATCTCGGCCTTCATGCCGCTGTTCACGGCGTACGCTACCCCAAGACCGCACTTGCGGATCTGGCCACCGCAGGACTGCGCTATGAGGGGTGGATCGCCAATGCCGACGTGCCGAAGGCCTTCGCCGCGCATCGTGTCACCGTTCACGTTCCACGGCGCCCCTATCGCGAGAGGTTGCCCGGAATCCCGACGATCCGCATGTTCGAGGCACTCGCCTGCGGCATTCCGCTGATTTCAGCGCCATGGTCCGATGTCGAGCAGCTTTTCAGGCCCGGTGTCGACTTCCTGTTTGCCGAGAATGGCTCGCAAATGCGGCAACAGCTTCGGACGGTGTTGTCCGACGAGGACTTTGCGGCCTCCCTGGTGACCTCGGGTCTCGAGACCATCCGCTCGCGGCACACCTGCCGCCACCGCGTCGACGAGTTGCTCGGCGTGCTCACGCAATGCGCGAACCGACACACCGCCGTCCCGACAGCCGCAAAGGAAGCCGTCGCATGAAGATCGCATTCTATGGATCGAGCCTTTTGTCGTCCTACTGGAACGGTGCCGCGACGTACTATCGCGGTTTGCTCAAGGCACTTTCGCAATTGGGTTACGAGATCACGTTCTACGAACCCGATGTCTACGACCGGCAGAAGAACCGCGACATCGAAGCTCCCGACTGGTGCACTGTCGTCGTTTATGAGGCGACCCAGCATGCGCTGATGCAGGTCGCGGCACGTGCCGCCGGCGCCGACATCGTCGTCAAGGCGAGTGGCGTCGGTTTCGAAGACGAGGCGCTGCTTCGCGCCGTTCTCGACCACGCCCGCAGCGACGCGCTTGTCGTATTCTGGGACGTGGATGCGCCAGCCACGCTTGCCCAGTTGCGCGACGAGCCGGACCACCCGCTCCATCGTGCACTGCAGGAGATCGACCTCGTGCTGACCTATGGTGGCGGCGATCCCGTTGTCTGGGCCTATCGTGCCATGGGCGCCAAGGAGTGCGTGCCCATCTACAATGCGCTCGATCCCGAAACGCACCATCCGGTCGCCAGCAAAGCGCGTTTTGCCTGCGACCTGGCGTTCCTCGGAAACCGGCTGCCGGACCGTGAAGCGCGTGTCGAATCGTTTTTCCTCGATCCCGCCAGCCAGCTGCCGAAACAGCGTTTCCTGCTCGGAGGCTCGGGTTGGGGCGACAAGCCGCTCCCCACCAATGTAGGCTGGCTCGGCCATGTCGGCACCCGCGATCACAACGCCTTCAATGTCACCCCAAAAGCCGTGTTGAACATCAGCCGCGACAGCATGGCCGCCAACGGTTTTTCACCGGCCACGCGAGTGTTCGAGGCGGCCGGCGCGGGCGCCTGTCTCATCACGGATGCATGGCTGGGCGTGGAACTGTTCCTGAAACCAGGCGAGGAGATCCTGGTCGCGCGTGACGGCGGCGATGTCGCCGAAATAATGCGCTCGCTGACCCCCGGGCGGGCCAAGGCAATCGGCCAAGCCGCACTTCACCGCGTGCTGGCGGACCATACCTACGCGCTTCGGGCGGATGTGGCGGATGCCGTCTTCAAACGTCATTTCGAGCACGGGGCCGTGGAGGCAGCGGAATGACCAAGAAACTGGACATCGTCTTTCTCGGCCTGTCGCTGTCCTCATCCTGGGGAAACGGCCACGCCACGACTTTCCGGGGTCTTTTGAAAGGCTTGCACGGACTCGGTCACCGGGTGACTTTTCTGGAGCGCAACGTGCCCTGGTACGCCAATCACCGCGATCTGCGCGATCCGGAGTTCTGCGCCTTGCGCTACTACGAAACCACTGCGGAGCTGCAACGCGACTACGCACAGTGCCTGGAGCAGGCCGACATCATCGTCATCGGATCCTTTGTTCCAGAAGGACGCCAGGTCATCGACATCGTCGCCTCGCTTTGCAAGGGGCAGCTCTGCTTTTACGACATCGACACCCCGGTGACCCTGGCCAAGCTTTCAGCCGACGATTGCGATTATCTGAGTTCGCGGCAAATTCCGTATTTCGATGTCTATTTCTCCTTCACTGGCGGACCAACGCTCAACCATCTGGCGCAAGACTTCGGCGCGCGTCATGCCGAACCTCTCTATTGTTCGGTCGATCCAGAACGGCATCACCCGACAGGAGATCCGATCCGCTGGGATCTCGGCTATCTCGGCACCTACAGCATGGACCGGCAGACAACGCTGAACGCTCTGCTGCTCGAGCCCGCACGGCATATGCCGAACCTCCGTTTCGTCGTGGCCGGCTCCCAATATCCATCCGACATCATCTGGCCGGACAATGTCGAACGCATCGAACATTTGCCGCCAGCCGATCACGCCGCGTTCTATAGCCGTCAGCGCTACACGCTGAATGTCACACGCAGTTCCATGATCACCGCAGGATGGTCGCCCAGCGTGCGCCTGTTCGAAGCGGCGGCTTGCGGCACGCCCATCGTCAGCGACCACTGGCCAGGGCTCGACAGCTTCTTTCCCGCATCGGCGATCCACACCGCCGCGGAGACGGACGAAGTCATCGATATCCTCGTTGGCGAGTCCGAGCGCGCACGCCTGGCCATGGCCGGCCGGGCTCGCAAACTCGTCCTCGCTTCCCACACCGGTGGGGCCAGGGCTCGCGAATTCGTGGCGGCGCTGACCCAACCAACGGCGACGGCCCTCGATCTCGACATTGGAAGTGCAGCATGAACGGCAGACAGGAGAAAACAGCGATGCGACAGACAAGAAAGGCGCACAGGGCAAAGACGGTGCTTGTTGCCGGCGGCGCGGGTTTCCTCGGTTCGCATCTTTGCGAAGTATTGCTCCGCAACGGCTGGCGCGTGATCTGCGTCGACAATTTTCTGACCGGGCGCATGGAAAACATCATCTCGATCATGGACCGGCCGGGTTTCCGGTTGATCGAGCAGGACATCTGCCGGCCATTGGATCTCGGCGAGCCCGTGGATCACATCTTCAACCTGGCCTGCGCCGCCTCACCGCCGCGTTATCAGGCCGACCCGATACACACCACGCGTACCTGCGTGATAGGAACCCTCAACCTGCTCGAACTCGCTGTCCGCAATGACGCGCGACTGCTGCAGGCCTCGACGAGCGAAGTGTATGGCGATCCGGAACAACACCCGCAAAGGGAGGATTATGTCGGCCATGTGAACTGCACCGGCCCACGCGCCTGCTACGACGAGGGCAAGCGCACCGCCGAAACGCTTTGCTTCGACTATCTAAGGGCCGGCAAGGCCGACGTCCGCGTCGCGCGCATCTTCAACACCTACGGTCCGAGAATGGATCCGGCCGACGGTCGCATCGTCTCGAATTTGATCATGCAGGCGCTCGAGAAGCGTCCGCTGACGATATTCGGCGACGGCCAGCAAACGCGATCCTTCTGCTATGTCTCCGACTTGATTGATGGATTGATGCGCCTGATGAACATCGACCCCAATCCGGGCAAGCCGGTCAATCTGGGCAATCCCGGAGAATTCACCATCGTGCGACTGGCGGCATTGGTGAAGGCGATGACCGGCACCAAGTCGGATCTGAAATTTCTGCCCCTGCCGCAAGACGATCCTCGGCGCAGGCAGCCTGATATTACGCGTGCGAAAACGCTGCTCGGCTGGTCGCCGAGAGTGCCGCTCAACGAAGGGCTCAAGCTGACGATCGATTATTTCGCGGCGCTCGAAGGCACCGGCATCGGCGATCAGATGACAGGCCTTGCCAAAAGGAGACCCGCAGGCGGGCTGCAGAACCTTCCTGCATGACGTGGGCCGCGGCCGGACCTGCCCGGAGATCGTGCGGAACATCCATCCAACCTTGTAGTTTGGCGGGAGGGACCCGATACGGAGGATCATCCTCATGCAACCCAAGCGACCCGCGAAGGATGTCGACAAGATTGCCGAACGCGAGGCGGCTGCCTATTTGCGGCGCTCCTCGATCACCTATCTCGAGTGCTGCGTCAGCTTGATGATGACGCATCTGCAGCGCGAGGAAGTGGCCGCTATTCTTGAGCAGGAAGCAGACATGCTGCGAAGGCTGGATTGATCGAAACGTTACACCTGAGATTCGTCCAGGAATCGTATCAGCCCCGCCCTGTATCGGTCTGCCGTCCCGGCCAGCCTTGCTTTTTCCTGGCCATTTTCGGATTGCGCAGCCGTGCTCCAGAGCCCGATTTGGAACGCCAAATAGCAGGGTTCGAAAAAATCGATGTGGCCATTGTCAATATCGAGCCCCATCCCCTCGACCAATGTCGTCACATCGCTGTCGGATAGTCCATATTCGACACGGGCGCCGGCAATGTCCCACTCTATCGGCTGGCAGCCAATCAAATCGTGTGCCCGGCAATGGTCGACGGCATCTGTCTTGAGCACCGTGCCGTCGGCACAAACGAGAAACTCCCACGCGTGAAGCTTTCCGTCGATTTCCACCCGCTGCAGAACATACGCAGGGGTTTTTTTCGAGAGCCAACGGCGCAACGTCGCCGCTCGGTTCTCGCCCAGGGCTTCAGATGTATTGGAAACAGCCATTTCCGCGAGTGCGAGCAATGATGCACCCGGTTCGCAGGTTCGGAGATTGAGCGCCCGCCAGGTTAGATAGCGCGCCAACTCCGCGACCAGCCTTCCTCTTGGCAGCGGCGCCTGGTCCATCGTGGTGCCGTCAATCCACCGTTCGACCAGAAAGCCGTGGCAAAGCCCGACCACTTGCGATCCGAACCCGGCTTTCCCCAACATTTCCGCGGCTCGTCTCTTACGCCGTCCGGTTTCGCCGAGGCCGGCGAATTTGACGAGCCAGCGACCACACCCCGCGGACGCCAGGAATTTACGCCGCTCGATGCCGCGCGGGCTCGGCGGCCAATGCTTTTCGTCGACGTAGTGGACGCTCCTCCATTCGCCACCAGACAGTTCGGTCAGGCGTAATTCGGGGCTGCCGACCGCCTCGGCCACCCATTCGCTAAGCGTGGGAATGTTCGAGCTTTCGGGGAAGGTGCATTCGAGCGCCGTCGCCACATGTTTCGGACAGCGCGACCATGTCTCCCTGGCCTCCCGTGACGCTTCGATGCCCGGGTTGCCAGGATGGCTGGGAAACAGGTGAATGCGGTCCATACCAATACCCAGTTCCCGCAGCCACGCGACGACGGCGTGCATCGAACTGCCGGACAGACCGGGACCTTCGTCTACAACGGCGAAGCGTGCCGATGGATTGTTCTTCCAGGAAGCGATCGAGCGCGGATCGGCATTGATGTGCCTGCGGAAAGGATGGCCGACCGGACGAACGCTGAACGGCGCCGGCGCGCCAATCGCGGCAGCCACTATGGCGGCAAGCCCCAGGCCGATGCTGCGGATGCCGATCACGCATGTGTTCGCATCGAGACCTGACTCCTGCGCCGCTCCCAAATAGCTTTCGGGATAAAGCGCGTAATGCGCGTAACCCTCGGCAGAACCGGTCAGAACCTCAGCCTCGCAATCCAACCCGTCCAGCAGTTGGAGAAGTCCTGGGTCGATGCCACCGCCCACGGCGAAACCGCTTCGCCACGACTTCGCCACCTCGGCCGCAAGACCAACCAGCAATCTCGCGCCTTGCTGTTGCCGCGGCGAAAAGATGTCGATGCCGCTGGTCTCGAAATCGACATCGGCAAGCGCCCGAACCAGTTCCGATACGCTGATGAATAGTCCAACCAACGCGGCATGGCGTCGGAGGCCACGAGCCATGCGGTCCAGACTTTGAGCAATCTCGCTGGCAGCTTCGCGAAGCCGTTCTGCGCTCTGCCTCCGCTTCTGGTCGCCGTAAACGATCATCGATCGGTTTTCCAATGCTTTGCCTTGCGGCAACGCAGCGAGCGCTGCTTCGATCCATGCTGTCTTGCGCAATTTTTCGGCAGGCCAAGGAACATTCCGGCACGCTGGTGGTTCGGCGGCAGGAACTTACCTTTGAACAGCATAGGGCGGCAGTTTCGTGGGATCGAAAAAGGTTCGTGTCGGTATCGTCGGGGTCGGCAATTGCGCATCCTCCCTGGTGCAGGGCCTCTCCTATTATCGTCACGCAAAAAGCAACGAACCAATCCCAGGGCTGATGCATGCCGACCTCGGCGGCTACCATGTCGACGACGTCGAGATTGTCTGCGCGTTCGACGTCGCCAGGAGCAAGGTTGGCCTCGACGTCGCTGAAGCAATCTACGCCGCCCCCAACAACACGTTCCGCTTTGCCGATGCGGCGGCAAACGGCGTTCGCGTCGAGCGCGGACCGACACTTGACGGCATCGGAAAATACTTGCGCGACGAAATCGAGGAGGCGCCGGAGCCGGTTGCCGACGTCAGCGAAATCCTGCGCAACAGCGGCGCCGACGTGCTGGTCTCTTACCTGCCGGTGGGCTCCGAGGAGGCGACGCGCTTCTACGCCGAATGCGCGCTCGAGGCCGGCTGCGCCTTCGTCAACTGCATACCCGTTTTCATCGCCTCACGTCCGGAATGGCGCCGGCGCTTCGAGCAGCGAGGGCTGCCGCTGGTCGGCGATGATATCAAGAGCCAGGTCGGGGCGACCATCGTTCACCGCCTGCTGGCCAATCTCTTCCGCGAGCGCGGCGTGCGCATCGATCGCACTTATCAGCTGAATTTCGGCGGCAACACCGACTTCCTCAACATGCTGGAACGCGAGCGGCTGGAATCAAAGAAGATTTCCAAGACCCAGTCCGTGGCCAGCCAGTTCGATGTTCCCCTGGAGCCGGGCAATATTCATGTCGGACCCAGCGACCACGTACCGTGGCTGACCGATCGCAAATGGGCCTATATCCGGGTGGAAGGGACGACCTTCGGCGGCGTGCCGCTCAACGCCGAACTCAAGCTGGAAGTCTGGGATTCTCCAAATTCAGCCGGCGTGGTGATCGATGCGATACGCTGCGCCAAGCTTGCGCTCGATCGTGGCATAGCGGGAGCACTGACCGGCCCCTGCAGCTATTTCATGAAGTCGCCTCCCGAACAGTTCACCGACGCCGAAGCGCGGCAGCGCACGCTCGCTTTCATCGCCGGCAAGGACGAGCCTTTGCTGGATGCCGCGGAATGACGACAACGTTCTTTTTGATCCGTCATGCAGCGCACGACAATGTCGGCTCCTATCTTGCAGGACGGATGGACGGCGTTTGCCTTGGCGAGGCTGGGAAGGCGCAGGCCGCGCATCTTGGTGGCCGCATGGCCCGGGAGCCGATTGAAGCCATCTTGTGCAGCCCGCGTGAGCGTACGCAAGAGACGGCCGTGCCGATCGCGCTTGCCTGCGGCGTCGGCGAAATCGCGATCTGCGCCGAACTCGACGAGATCGATTTCGGCGATTGGTCGGGAAAGACTTTCGACGAGTTGAATGGCGATGCCGGTTGGCGGGCGTGGAACGACCAGCGGCAGGAGGCCAGGACACCGAGCGGCGAGACCATGCTGGATGTCCAGGAGCGGATCGTCGCACTGATGAACGCAGTGCGCGAGCGGCATCCGAATCAGTGTGTCGCCCTGGTCAGCCACGCCGACGTGATCAAAGCCGCCGTCTGCAAGGTGCTTGGCTTGCCGGTCGGCGACTGCTTCCGCTTCGACATCGATCCAGCCTCGATCACGACGATCGTGTCGGGTGACTGGGGCTCCAAGCTCCTGCGAATGAACGAAGCTGCCTGACGAGGACTTTCCGGATGCAGATGGTCATTTTCGGTCTCACCGTTACATCATCATGGGGCAACGGCCATGCCACGCTCTGGCGCGGACTGATCCGCGCCCTGGGTCGGCTGGGATGGTCCATCACCTTCTTCGAACGCGATACCCCCTACTATGCCGGGACGCGTGATCTCGATCGGCTCGATGGCGGCAACGTCGTCATTTATCCGGACTGGGAAGACATCCGTCGCGTTGCGGAGCGGGCAATGAAGCAAGCGGATGTCGTCGTCGTTACCTCCTACTGTGCCGACGCCGTGGAGGCCTCGCGGCTGGCGCAGCAGACAGGTCGCGGATTGCGTGTCTTCTACGATCTCGACACTCCGGTCACGCTTGCCCGCATCGAGCAAGGCGAGCGTCCGCCCTATTTCGGACCTGAGGGTCTTGCCGATTTCGACCTCGTTTTGAGTTACACCGGCGGCTCTGCGATCGAGGCGCTTAAGTCGGTTTTAGGCGCGCGTCACGTGGTGCCTCTCTATGGGCATGTCGATCCCGACCAACACCGGCCGGCAGAGAAGCGGGCCGAATTCGCCGGTGATCTGTCCTATCTCGGAACTTACGCGGCGGATCGCCAGGCCGGCGTCGAAAAGCTGCTGGTCCGCCCGGCCGCGCGCCTGCCCGACCACCGTTTCATCATTGGCGGCGCGCAATATCCGCAGGAATTCCCATGGAGCGACAACATCTTCTTTGTCAGGCATCTTCCGCCAGCCGACCATCCGGCTTTCTTCTCATCATCTCGCCTGACACTGAACGTCACCCGGGAGGCGATGGCGCAAAAGGGCTGGTGCCCGTCGGGACGGCTCTTCGAAGCGGCCGCGTGTGGGGCTGCCATCGTCACCGATGCATGGCCGGGCCTGGCCGAATTTTTCGAACCCGGCCGCGAAATCTTGTTGGCGCATGACACCGATGATGTGGTCGCCGCATTGCGATTGCCGGAGCGCGAGCTCGACGGCATTCGAAGGCGTGCCCGCGACCGGGTCTTGGGCGAACATACTTCCGCACGGCGCGCGGCGGAACTGGATCGCATCCTGAACGAGGCCTTTCAAAGATCTCCCGGCGAACCGATGAGGGAAGCGGTCTAATGTTGGGCATCGTACCCGCTGCCGGGCGCGGCAGCCGCATTCAGCCGCTCGGCTTCTCGAAAGAGCTGCTGCCGGTCGGTAGCCGGATCGATGGACAGACCGAGCGTCCATGCGCCGTGAGCGAGTATCTGGTACGGCGCATGGTGCAGGCCGGCGTCGACAAGATTTGCTTCATCATCGGATCGGGCAAATCCGACATCCTTGAATACTACGCCGCCGGCTACGGTGACGCGGCGGCTCTCTTCGTGGTGCAGCCGAACCCCGTCGGTCTGTGCGATGCGATCTTCCGGGCGGCGCCCCTCGTCGCGCCCGACGAGGTCGTCCTGGTCGGCCTTCCCGATACGATCTGGTTTCCCGAGGACGGTTTCCGCCATTTGCCCGACGATCAGCTCTCATTTCTGCTTTTCCCGGTGGATCAGCCGGAATTCTTCGACGCCGTCGTCACCGACGTCCACGAGCGCGTGATCGAAATCCAGGTCAAACGACAGGATGCCGCCACGAACTGGGTTTGGGGTGCGTTCAAGATGCCGGGCCATATCCTGCATCAGCTTGCGGCACTCTGGCGTGAGCGCGAGCGCAGTGACGAATATATCGGCACTTTGGTCAACGCCTATATTGCGGCCGGCGGTACAGCTTTTGGTGTCAGGGCTGGGTCGGACTATGTCGATGTCGGCACTTTCAACGGCTATCGAACAGCTCTGCGGTTGCTTGAAAACGACGCCTCATCCGCGCAGCGCCGGCCCACCATGATCATGCCCGGCGCGCAGTCGCATGTACCCGTCGTTCCTGGCGAAGGAGCCTGAGCCATGCTGCATTCCCATGCCGAAATCCGCCGCCGCATCGATGCGCTCGGCCCGTGGTTCCACAACATGGAACTTGCCGGCGTCGAAACCGCTCCCAACCATTTTCTGGGCAACTACCCGCTGATCAAATGGCGCAAATTTGCCAATGCCATTCCTGCTGATCTGACGGGCAAGGCGGTACTCGATATCGGCTGCAATGCAGGATTTTACTCCATCGAGATGAAGCGGCGAGGTGCTGACCGTGTCCTCGGCATCGATTTCGATGACGCCTATCTGGCCCAAGCTCGCTTTGCCGCCGAGGTTGCCGATTGCGAGATCGAATTCCAGAAGCTTTCGGTCTACGATGTCGGGTCGCTGCGCGAGACGTTCGATGTCGTGCTGTTCATGGGGGTGCTTTACCATTTGCGCCACCCCTTGCTCGCGCTCGACCTGATCCGCGAACATGTCGCCCGTGACCTGATGATCTTCCAGTCCATGCAGCGCGGCAGCGCGGATCTGCCCGAGTTGGAGGAAAACTATCATTTCTGGACGCATGACCTGTTCGACCAGCCGCAGTTTCCCAAGCTGCATTTCATCGAGCACCGCTATGCCGACGATCCCACCAACTGGTGGATTCCAAACCGCGCCTGCACCGAAGCGATGCTGCGCAGCGCCGGTTTCGAGATCGTTCTGCACCCCGAGCAGGAGGTCTATTTCTGCCGCGCAGCCGGGGACCCGGCCGGCGGCGGCGCCATCTACCCCTCGAAAGGACAGCTCCATGATTGAAGCCGCCATGATCTGGAACGAGCCCAACAACAAATCGCATTGGGACCCAGAGCTCGATCCCGATTGGAGCCGCTTTGCCAGGATGGCGATCTTGTCGGCTGACGCAATCGCGTCGGAGAACCCGTCTTTGACGAAAGTACTCGGTGGCATCTCGCCGATAGATCCGGGCTTTATCACCCGCATGAAGGAATTCGGCGTGCTGGACCATGTCGATGCCGTCGCCGTGCACGGCTTTCCGCTCGACTGGAACCTGTGGCAGATCCACGAATGGCCACAGAAGATCGGCGAGATCGCGACCGTCACCAACCTTCCCATCTGGGTCAGCGAAGTCGGCGTATCGACCTTCGGCGCGGAAGAAATCCAGGTTTGGGGGCTCAAGCGCACCGCCGAGTTGCTGATTGGCAACGCACCACGCATCCAGTGGTACAGCCTCTACGATCTTCCGCGCGAATGGGAAGCAACGACGCGGCATCGCGAGGCGGAGGGCTCTTCTTACTATCGACATTTCCACATGGGGCTGCTGCGCCAGGACGGTACGCCAAAACCTGCGCTGGAGGAGTTCCTGCGCTACACGCCCGCAATGGGGCTGGTGCAGTGGTTTCATTTCGAGGACCCCCGGCTGGACGATGCCGTCGCCTGGATGAAGCGGCTGGGCGTCACCAATATGCGCACGGGGCTTTCCTGGGCAGACAGCTTCCGGCCGAACGCGCTGGACTGGTTCGACCGGCAGATGGAGGCACTCGCCGATTTCGACGTGACGGTCACCTTTTGCTTTACACCGCAGCATCGCGGAATGATGCCCCACCACACCAGCCCGCCACTGGCGCCGGAGGAGTTCGCGGAATTCTGCGCAACCATGATCCGCCGCTATGCGCCCGGCATGACGTCCGCTTCGCTCCCGACGCGGCGGGCCTCGGCAGCGTGAAAGTGTCATGCTGCCAATGCATCAGACGCCTGACACATTGGACGAATTAGCGGCATCATCGGCAGGTGGTGCGGCATACGGGACCGAGGCGCAACCAGCCGCGGCGCTCACTGTCCTCAATGTCGCCTACCCTCTCGCACCCGTCGGACCCGATGCTGTCGGCGGTGCCGAACAGGTTCTGTCGATGCTCGATCGGGAGCTGGTTCGCGCCGGCCACCGCTCTATCGTCATTGGCTGCCGCGGCTCCAGCGCGAGCGGTACCCTTGTGGAAATACCGGCTGAAAACGGCGTGCTCGACGAGGCGGCGAAGAGCCGCGCGCAGCAGGCTCATCGCAAAGCGATCGCCGCTGCCCGCGCCCGATGGCCGATCGATGTGGTTCATCTGCACGGCATCGATTTTCATGCCTATCTGCCCGACGATGGTCCGACCCTGGTGAGCCTCCACCTGCCCTTGGACTGGTATCCGGCCGAGGCTCTGCGACCGACGCGCGACGACCTGTGGCTCCATGCGGTCTCGCCCACCCAGCAGCAAACGGCGCCACCAGGGGCCAGACTGGTGGCGCCGATTCCCAACGGCGTTGACATCGAAGCACTGAGCCTGGTGCAGCCGAAGCGAGACTTTGCCCTGGTTCTCAGCCGGGTCTGCCCGGAAAAGGGCATTCACCTGGCCCTGGACGCGGCCAAACAGGCGCGCGTGCCCCTGGTCATCGGCGGCAAGGTCTATCCCTACGAAACACATACGCGCTACTTTCGCGACGAGGTCCAATCCCGTCTTGATGCTCGCCGCCGCTTCCTGGGCCCGCTCGGCTTTAACGCCAAGAGGCGCTTTCTCAACGCAGCCCGCTGTCTGGTCATTCCAAGCCTCGCCGCCGAGACAAGCTCGCTTGTCGCCATGGAGGCCCTCGCCTGCGGTACCCCGGTGGTCGCATTCCCGAATGGTGCGCTTGCGGATGTCATCGAGCACGGCAGGACGGGCTTTCTCGTCAACACAGTCGACGAGATGGCCCAAGCCATTCTTGCGGCGCCCAGCCTGGACGCCGAGGCGTGCCGGGTGGAGGCGCGACGGCGGTTTTCGCTGGAACGGATGATCTCGTCGTATATGGCTGCCTATCAGGCGCTGGCACAACTTGGCACAGATTGCCGGCGCTTCGCTGCGGCACCGTGAGAAAAGCAGTGTTGCGCAGCGAAATCATCGATGACCCCGTAAAATTCGATGCCTTGACGCCGCACTGGTGGAAACTGTGGGAGCAGAGTTCCTCTGCGACGCCGTTCCAATCCCCCGCCTGGCTGGTGCCATGGTGGCGCGCATTCGCACCCGGTGAACTGGCGACAGTCGCGGTCTGGCGTGGCGGCGATCTGGTCGGGCTGGCGCCACTCTATCTCGAGCATGGAACGGCCGGTTCGAAGCTGCTTCCGGTCGGCATTTCGCTCAGCGATTATCTGGACATCCTGGCTGTCCAGGATATCGAGGCGGCGGTCGTGTCCACAATTGCCGAAACGATCTGCTCGGTCGGGTGGTCACAATGGATCTTGTCTGATCTGCCGCAAAACAGTGCCGGTCTTACGATCGCGCATCCCGGTTTAACGGTCGAGAGGCCGGTAATTCATGCAGCCTGCCCCGTGCTTGCTGTTGCCGGCGACGAAACGTTGGCCGGCTGCGTTCCCGCTCGGCGCAGGCGCCAGTTGCGCCGGGCGCGCCAAGCGGCGTCCAGACGCGGCCGGCTCGCGTTGGCGTCAGCTCGGGGTGATCACCAGAACTTCCTGAATCAATTGATCCGCCTGCACCATGCACGCTGGGTTGGACATGGAGGTGGTGTATTGGCCGACCCCGCCGTGCAGCACTTCCATGAGCTTTCACTTCCCTTGCTCGATGCTCACGGTCTGGTCCGATGCTGGTTGCTCGCGATCGATGGCACGACTGTCGCCGCCTATTACGGATTTCACCACCGCGGCCGCGCCTATGCCTATCTCGGCGGCCTCGATCCTGCTTATGCCGAGGAGAGCCCAGGGGCGATCCTGATCGGCCACGCGATCGCGGAGTCGATCCGCGAGGATGCGCGCGAGTTCGACTTCCTGCGCGGCCAGGAGCCCTACAAATACGGCTGGGGCGCCGTTGACAGGTGGACGATGCGGAGGATCTGGACGCGGAGTTGATGTCATGAGTGTGCACGCGCAGCGCCGGACATCGGTCAGACGGGCGGTCGAAGATTGCATGGCCGATGGTGCCTGCGCCGAAGCTGTTCTCGTCAGGCTGGCGCTTCACCTGCCGCCCACAATTGAAGCGGCGGAATTGGCGGAGGTCGTGCTGAAAGTCCGTCCGGCGGATACCGGCGATGCTGAAAGACTGCGAAAGGTCGCTGGACTGCTGCGCCACAAACCGGGCGTCCTTGCCACTTTGCGAGCGACAGGCGGCGCCGTTCGGCATGAACGCGGTAACGGCGAGACGGATATCGCCGTCGTCACGCGGCTGGCCTCGAGTTTTGATGCCGCGGCAGCAATTTCGACAGCCGCAAGTGTCCAGTTAGGATCCCTTGGCGATGACGAGCGGCTGACAGCCATGACCGACGAAATCGTTGAATGGCTCGAGGCGCGAGAATTCACCGGAATTGAACGAGACATTCTCGACATCGGTTGCGGCATCGGACGTTTCGAGCGCGCGCTGTTCAATTCCTTCAAGCGGATGGTCGGCATCGACATATCGTCGCGGATGATCTCTATCGCCTCCGAGCAATGCGCAACGCTCGGCAATGTCGAACTGCGCCAAACCTCCGGTCTCGATCTGGCCGACTTCGACGACGACAGTTTCGATTGCGTGTTGGCGGTCGACAGCTTTCCCTACCTGGTCCTGGCCGGCATGGCTGAGCGGCTTTTCGATGAAATTGCGCGCGTTCTCAAACGGCCGGGCCGGCTCGCATTGCTGAACTATTCTTATCGCGGATCGCTTTCTTTGGACCGGGCCGACATCGGCCGTCTTGCGCAAGCTCACCAATTGCGGGTCGTCATCGACGGCGAGAAGCCGTTTCGGTCATGGGATGGCGACGCCTTCCTGCTTGCTGGGTGAGACGGAACATTACAGCGCGATGCCGGTTCGGGCGTCGGCACCGATCGGTGTCCTGGATTCGAAGGAGGAGATCATGGCATCCGGCGGCAAAAAGCATTTCGGCCAAGGCAGCCAAGGCAAAGGTGCCGGCGCCGGCGCAATGACCACCTTGGACAAGGACAAGATCGAGGAAAACGCGGTTTTGTCCAACCGCGACAGGAAGCAGCATGGCCGAGAGCGCGGGCTGGACGGCAATCGAACCAAGTCCGATCAATTTCAGGATCACGCCGCAAACCGGTTGCTGAAGGACTGACGCCACCGCGCCGCGTCTTGCCGCGGCACGGAGGAAAAACTGTGCAAGGGCCGCCGGTGAGCCTCTCAGCGGCCGACAACGCCTTGTAGTGCCGAGCGCTCATCCACCAGACTTGGATCTAGGGATGCTATCAAGAGAACGTGATGTCTCATTCGAGCGACGATACCACGGATCTGCTTGTCGAGATGGCAGTGGATCGGGAGATTGCTTCCCTGCTGGCCGCCATAGAGCAGGAAAAGATACCAGACCGCCTATCCAAGCTGGCGATCGAATTGCAAAATGCTCTCGTCGAGAAGCATCGGCGAGACGTGAAGAGCTGATTATCTGCGGCTGTCGACCTCTATATCGAGCTGACCATCCGACAGCTGATTTCGCCTTTCTATCAATGTCTGCAACGAGCTCTCCCCGAGTAGCTCAAGGATGTTGGCGCGGGCACGGTTCAGCCGGCTCTTGACCGTCCCTACCGCGCAGCCGCAGATTTCGGCGGTTTCCTCGTAGCCCACTCCTAAAACGCCGATCAGCATCAGCACCTCGCGCTGATGTTCGGGCAGCTTTTGGATGGCGCCGTGAACTTCCTTGCTCTGAACGGTCCATTCCTGGGTAGCTTCCGAAATCGGTCTCGAAGACGCGCAGTCGAGAAGGCCTGGCGCTTCCCGTGCAGCGATCTTGATCCGCGTGTAGTAGGTGTTGCGCATGATGGTGAAGAGCCACGACTTCATGCGTGTACCGGGTTCGAACTTGTCGATGTTGGCGAGCCCTTTGGTCAACGTTTCCTGCACCAGATCGTCGGCATCGTCTGGAACGCGGCAGAAGGTGCGCGCGAAAGCCCGCAGGGCAGGTATCAGATCAACGATGGAAACGTCATTGGTTTGTTGGTCGGCCAAGAGATAGCCTCCGGATGACAATGGTCCAGCTCCCAGAAGAAAGAGTGAATGAACGAAGCCAGAGCTAAATGCATGGAAGTTTGGTTCGTTCCCGCCGTTGGAAACAACTCTTCGAAAATTCCACCGGGCGCGAACACGCCGACTACGGTCTTCCCCCAAACACGCCCACTTCAAAGGAACGAAACACCATGCCGAGCTTCATTCCCGGGAACCTCGCCGGTGCGTTTGGCTGTGCAGGGCATGGACCGAGTCGTGCGGCTGGTAACGCGCAAACCACTGCCTGACAAACCTATTGGCGAACCACGTGGCGAACTCGGCTACCATCGATACATAGCGATAATGGTTGGCCCGGAGGACATGTTAAAGTCGTTGATTTTATCGATTTGTCGGCGCGGGTGAAATCCAGCAATCGGTCGAAGTTGCCGGGCAGTCGGCCAACGACCATGCTCGTCCAGCACTTGCTCTATTCTGCCCTCCGATCGGGCTAAGCCGATGAAATACCGGGTTGACTCACCCTTGACGGCGTCGCCGAACGGCGTGCTGTGGCGTACAATCTGCAGCTGCTCTCCGAAGCTGGCTGTTGCGGTGCTGTGCAACTCGCTTTGGCGAAAATCACGGATGACGATCAGCGCTTGAGTGAGCGCCCGAACCGGTCCTCGATCCGCGACTGCAGGAACTCGAGCCCCATCGAGAGCAGCCAATAGATCATCGAGGCGGTGATGAGCATCTCGATGTGGCGGAACTCGGTCTGGCCCTGCGTGCGTGCGAGATACATGATCTCCCAGACCCCGACCACCGAGACCAGCGAAGAATCCTTCAGCATCGCAATGAACTGGTTGCCGGTTGGCGGCACGATGACCCGCATCGCCTGCGGCAGGATCACCAGGAACATCGTCTGGTTAGCGCTAAGGCCGAGTGCCGTAGCACCCTCGGTCTGGCCGCGCGAGATGCTTTCGATGCCGGCCCGGAAGATCTCGGTCATGTACGCGCCGTAGCAGAGCGACAGCGCCATGATACCGGCCGGCACGGCGCCGATCACATAGCCAATCTGCGGCAGGCCGAGATAGATGATGTAGATCTGCATCAGCAACGGCAAGCCACGAAACAGAGAGGTATAGAAGGTCGCCAAGCCATAGACCACGCCGTTGCGGGAAAGTTTGGCGATGGCGCCAACGAAGGCGATGAGGGTGGCGATGGCGATCGAAATGGCCGAAATGTAGAGGGTCGTCACCACACCCTTCGAGACGAGGAAGCCGATCTTCTTGGCGATGAACGCGAAGGACAAGTCGAAGGAATAGAAAAACAACATTAGCAACACGAACAGCTCTATCCAAACTGCCACAATCTGCTGTTTGCGGCTGAGATACCGCAGCGCGTTCCAGTTCGCCACCAAGATCAATGCGATCAGCACCGCCGAGACCGCCCGCCCGACGTCCGGGTTGGCGGCGAGCCACTCGACCGACCCCGGAACGAGCTTGCCGAGCCAACTCGCTTTGATGCCGAGCCCATACAGGCCGGCGGCGATGGCGGCGAGCACGAAGAACACGCCAACGCGGCGCGCCGCGTCCGGGTGGTTGAGCAATAGTCGGCCGATCACGTCTTCGATCTCCCTGCGGTCAGCGGGCCCGCTCGCGCCACCAATCCTGCGCCTGCAGCTTCCAGTAGGTGAGTTGCGCAACCGCAAGTCCAGCCGGGCCGCCCGCCCAGGCAAGGCCGAAGGGTGCGAACAGCCGGTACCGGTCCGATTGTCCCAGTATGGCTTCGGCGATCAACTTGCCGGCGACCGCCGTGGTGTTGATGCCATGGCCACCAAAAGCCGTGAGGTACCAGACGCCCGGCTGCAACGGGCCTATCTGGGGCATCATGTGCCGGGCATAAGACATGAGCCCGGACCAGGCGAGTTCGGTCTTGAGGTGTTCGAGCTGCGGATAAGTGGTGACCATCTCACGGCGCAATTGCCTCGCCAACACGCCCGATGAGGCTGCCCGGGTGGTGATGCGCCCTCCCCAGAGCAGCCGCCTGCCGTCTTCGACAACACGGTAATAATCGCCTGCGCGACGGTTATCGCCGACGGCGTCGGTCGTCGTAATCGCCTTGGCGATGAGGTCAGGCGCCTCCTCGCTCACCATAACGTAAGTGGCGATAGGCAGGAATGCCCGCTGCAGCCGACCGACCAGTGGCCCCGTATATCCGCCGGTGGCAACTACGGCCTGGCGGGCGCGCACTTCGCCGCTGTCGGTACGCAAGATCTTTTCGGCGCCGTCAAGGTTAGCTTCAACGGCAGCCGTTCTCTCGTATATCCTGCCGCCCAGCCGTTCGATTTCGCCCGCAACGGCGCGCAGATAGTTAAGCGGATGCATGTGGAAGGCGCTGGGATCGCGCAGGCCTTGGTGGTAGCGATCCGAATGCAGCACCGCTCGCACCTGGTCGCGATCGAGATAGTCGAGCCGATAGTCGAAATCCCGCGCCAGTTGCTCCGCATATGCCTTGAGCGCGGCGCCGCCATCGTGGCGAAGCACGCTCAATATACCGGAGCGCGGCTCTGCCGCCTTGATGTCTAGATCGCGGATCGTCTGCCGCACGAAGTCGACGCCTTCGATGGACAGGCGGTGCAGTTTTTGTGCCGCGTCGACGCCGGCCATCGCGGCGATGTTGTCGGTGCCGGTGGCGAAACCGGGATTGACGAAGCCGCCATTGCGACCGGAGGCGCCGAAGCCTATCCGCTGCGCCTCAAGAACGACGACCTGCTGGCCGGCGCGAGCCAGCTGCAACGCCGTCGTCAGGCCGGCCAGTCCGCCGCCGACAACGACTGTCTCGCACTCGGAAACGCCGCTCAGCGGCGGCCTGATGGTGTTGTCGGCAAGCGTGCGTCGGTAATAGGTGTCAGGACATGTCATGATCAATATGATGAGGTGGCAGCACTAGAGCATTTTGCAGGCAGGCGGAGCCGCCCGGTGTCGTGGAAATGCGGCTGAAACAAAACAGATGGAGCGGGATGTTCAATTGAATGCATCCCGCTCAAGCTTTATCCACGACGCTCCTCAGTCGGCGCTGTAATCCTTGCCGTACCACTTGGTGGTCAGTTTCGCGAGGGTACCGTCCTTCTTCATCTCGTCGAGAATGCCGCCGATCTTGGCATTCCACTCGGCATCACCTTTTTCCGCGATCACCACCAGCGGCTCACGGAAGGCATAGCCGCCTTCCAGGACACGCAACGGGTAGCCGTTCTTTATCGCGTTCTGAGCCGTCTGTTCTGGTGCGATGACCGCGTTGAGGCGCACGCCGTCGCCAAGCCTCAAATCGTCGAACGGCAGCATTGAGTCGGCGAAAGTCCTGATCTCACCTGGCTCCAGCTTGTATTCGATGGGCGGCAGGCCGGGAGCATCGATCTCGAGTTGTCTGCGGATGAAATCCTCCGACGTGGTGGCGGTCTCGACGCCGATGATCTTACCGTTCAGGTCGGCGACCGATTTGGCCGGGCTGTCCTTGTGAACCACGTAAACGTAGGGGCTATAATAATAGATGCCTTCGAAATCGATCACCTTGGCCCGCGCTTTGGTCGGCGTCACCGAGCCGACACCCAGATCGTAGCGTCCCTGCCAATGGCCGCCCGTCATCGTCGCCCAGTCCGGCGTGTCGAAACTGACCTCCACACCGAGGCGCCTTGCGATCTCCTTCGAGACGTCGATATCGAAGCCGACCAACTGATTACTGTCGTCGAGGAAACTCTGCGGCGGCCAACCGCTGTTTGTGGCGACCACCATTGCCTTCTTCGAGGTAACCCGGTCGATGGTTTCACCCGCCGACGCCGCAGACGCGAACGCGAGCGTGGTAGTGGCCAAGGCCAGCCACGCGATCAATTTCCTCACTTGAACCTCCCTCTTCATCGTCATTCAGACATATGCTTCCCAGAGCGCGCTCCCGTAGAGAAACAGCAATTGAGAGCGCGGCATGAGATCGATCTCATATCAGCACACATATCGACGAGGGGATCAAGTCCTTTTTCAAGTAGCCAGTTGTCCTCCGGGGGCGCAAGCATCGGCACCCGCACGGTGCGGCGGAACCCGCGTTTGATGTGACGCGCGTGACTTTCAAGACAGAGGAACGAAGGTCTACTTCAACCTACACAGCATCATAGACAGATGGCGGCACAGGATGGCTTGCTGTCTACGAGTTTCCGATGTTCCGGTTAAGCATGGGTGCGCGGCACACCGGCAGCAGCACCAGCAGGATGATGGCGGAGTCGACCCAGAGGACCCTGTTCACGCCCATCGTGTCGACGATCTGACTGGTCGCTAGGGTACCCACGGAGATGGCAAGATTGAAAGTGAAGCAGTAGATGGCCGTCGCGGTCTCCGCGCTTTCTGGTGCTGCACTCAGCACCCACGTCTGCAGCGTGATGGGCGCCGCGCCATACGCGAAGCCCCACACCAGCAGCAGGATGGTTCCTGTGAGCGGCGTGACCCCGAGCAAAGGGAAGAGAGCCAGCGTGGCGCCGAGCCCAATGACGATGCAGGCCAATGTGCGACCGACGGATTTGGCGGCCCAGACGCCTGCGACGGCGTTGCCAATCATTCCGAGAATGCCATACCCCAACAGTAGCCAGCCTATGCTCCCTGCAGTGACGCCCGAGACCTCCAGCAACACCGGGCTCACGAAGGTGTAGGCACCGTAGTGAGCAGCCACCAGCAGTGCGGTCGCAACCACGCCCGCCAGAAGGGCGGGATTGCGCAATTGCGCACGCAGGGCTTTCACCTCCACAGGCTGCGCCGCCTCCAGCTTCGGAAGCACAAGCAGGGCGGCGAGCAGTATGGCAAAGCTCAGACCGGCGAGAGACCAGAACGCGCCGCGCCAGCCGACTAGATCACCGATGATCGTGCCGGCCGGCACGCCCAGCACCGCAGCGGCACTTACACCGCCGAAGACAATAGTCATGGCGCGCGGCACGGACGGTCCAGGAACAAGGCGTACTGCGATGCTCCCGGCTATCGCCCAAAAGCCACCGATGGTGATCCCGACGAGCAGCCTGGACGCGAGCAGAACGGGAAAGTTCGTTGCAAGCGCTGAAATCACGCTCGCCGCAGCCATTGCCGCGAGCAGGCCCGCCATCAGAATACGCCGGTCGAGCCTCCCCACTGCCAACGGCAAACCGATAGAAGCGAACGCCGCAATTACGCCGGGTATCGTCACCGTGAGACCGCCACTCCCAATAGAGACATTCAACTCGGAAGAAATTGCCGGAATCAGCCCCACAGGGAGTTGCTCCGCAGTGATCATCGAAAAAATACCCAGCGATACGGTGAGCACGGAGAGCCACATGCGAACAGTGGCTCCCTGTTTCTCCTGAAGGGCTGCTTTGGTCAGAGACATGATCACCTCCAGCCCGCAAGAAGGCACTCGACGCCGACGTTTCGGGCAAATGTTAGAGAGACGGATCGGGCAATTGATCCCGGCCTGACTTCAGATAATCTGTCCACCGTGGATTGATAATGGAGGGAAATATGGATGGTGAATTCACGAAACGTGAATGAAAGAGGTGATTGCAGTTGGACCGGCTGACCAGCATGACCGTGTTTGCCAACGTCGTCGGTGAAGGCAGCTTCGCTGGAGCGGCCAAGCGGATGCGACTATCGCCAGCGGCCGTGAGCAAGCATGTCCAAATGCTGGAAGAGTGGCTTGGCGCACGCCTTCTCAACCGGACGACCCGGCGCATCAGCCTGACAGAGGTCGGCGCCTCCGTCTACGAGCGCAGTCTGCGCATAATCGAGGATGTCGAGGAAGTTCGTACGAGCGCGGCCGAGAGCAAGACACGTCCGACCGGCTCACTGCGTGTCAGCGCGCCGATCTCCTTCGGCGCGATGCACCTTGGGAGAGTCGTTGCAGAATATCTCGCGGTCTATCCGGAGGTGTCGGTTGAGTTGGTGTTGGACGACCGTGTGGTTGATATCGTGGAAGAGGGCTTGGATGTCGCGGTACGCATCGCTCCACTCACGGTTTCCAATCTGGTTGCTCGCCGAATCGCGCCCTCACGCGAGGTGGTCTGCGCTTCGCGCGACTATCTGGACAGACGCGGGCGTCCCACAAAGCCGTCGGATCTCCACGACCATGATTGTCTGGACTACGCGTTGCGCGCCAGCCGCGGAAAATGGCGGTTCGACGGACCAAAGGGGGAAGTGGCGGTAAAAATCACTGCACGGATGACGGCAACGAACGGGCAGCTCCTGCGCGATGCGGCGCTGGGTGGAGCAGGCATAGTACTTTGCCCCACTTTCCTTGTTGGAGAAGCCATTCGTTCGGGCCAGCTGGAGACAGTGATGCCCCAGTTCAAGCCGGTAAGCCGGTCGATATACGCGATGTACCCGTCAAGAAGGCATCTTTCCGCCAAAGTTCAAAGCTTCGTGACGCTTCTCGCCGCCCGCTTTGGTGAGAACCCACCTTGGGACAACTTTGGACCATGACGACTGGAATGTTGGGCCCAGAGGCCGCGCGCACTTGCACGGCCTTACTGTGCATGGGACCAGCACCCTGGGCCAAGGGGCGGTGCATATCGAGCCGTCCAGCACCTTTTCGAGACTGAAGCATCCGCTATTTGCCGACGGTCAGTCGCTGAGGCTCAATCCACCGCCCATCCTAAGCGCCGCCACAGCGCAAGTTGTAGCATCTGCGGTGTCTCCGGTTCTCTGCGGCCACCGGCGGAACGGGTTGTAAGCAGGCGCGTTCCTCCAGCGTCAAGCTTGGAGAACATACATGGATGACGAGCTGCGCCTGAAGTTACAAGAGCTGAGCCAAAGCATGCAAACGCGAGCGGCCGAACTTTCGACGCTCGGCGGCAGCGCAGACATAAGTACGGTGATGTCGGGGATCGCCGTCGCTCTGGAGGCGCTACTGGTGATTGCCGAAGAGATGAAAACGCCACGTTCCGGCCCTTCGGTCCTGCCCGACGCTACATGAACATCTCCGATCGTTTGGGAGAGGCTCCAGAGCGAGAGCGCCTACCGCTCACCAGCAAATCGCTCGCCGAGGAACTGGCTTTAATCCACATTCTGGGTTGGAGAGTGGAGAGCGCAATCTACTCGGTGGAGTACTCCAGGTGGGGTGAGCGTCGGCAGAAATGGATTTTGCACTCGACGATGCCTTTTGGGTAATCGAGGACGGCCTTAGGACGGAGGACCACGATGGCTTGGATGGCCGCAATTTGCCCGATTACAGATGAGCAGGCGCTCGTTAATTCGGAGACAGTTGGTGACATCCGGGAGTTTCGCTGTCCGAGTTGCGGCGACTTCAAAATCACGAACTCGGCCACCGCGATGTTCAAAGGCCTATCGGCAGAACAGAAGTTGGAGCGCTTCGAATACGCTAGAGCAATCGCGGGCGACAACGCGATCACAGTGACGACGGAACATGGATCTATCGATACCGAAGATCAATAGAATACCCGCCCGATAAGCCGGTTCCCAGCGCATCTCCTCACTTGCTGCCCTGAGACCATTTGACTGCCGGTCCAGGTAGTGGGCAGTTTGAAGGTAGAAGCTCACGTCAACATGGCCAGACCATTTTTACACTGCCGATCTGCGAGGCCAGCAACGCCTCTCGTGAGGGGCAAGGCATTGGGCATCGAACGTCTCGGACCGGTCGGCGGCGTAAGGCTGGTTGCCTATGATCCTCCTACCGGCGAATGGAACCAGATCTGCCACAGCGCGTCATAGAAGCAGATCAGGTGCGATTTAACGCAAGGAGTGACATCGATGATCAGGCTCCTTCTCCTCCTCGCCATTGCATTCGCCTTCGCATGCGGCGGGACGGAGGCGGCCAAGCTGGATCTAGCCGCGGTAAATCAGGCGCAATTCTCCGCCGGCGACCCGAAAGGGCTCGATCCTGCCGTGCTGAAGGCGCAAATTTTTTTGGATCGTGCGCGCTTCTCACCGGGGCTTATCGACGGCCGCCTTGGAGAGAACTTCGCCAAGGCGGTCAAGGCCTTCCAGGCGTCGAACGGACTGGCGCCAGATGGCAAGCTCACCCAGGCGACTTGGGACAAGCTGATGGCAACCTCCACCAGCCCAGCTCTGGTCACCTATGAACTGAACCGCAAAGATGTACGCGGCCCCTTCACCAAACGCATTCCGGGGCGCATGGAGAGGATGGCTCGCCTGAGAAGGCTTGGCTATCACGACTCGATCGAGAAGCTGGCGGAGCGCTTCCATGTGAGCGAACCATTGCTCAGGAGGCTAAACCCAGGCACCGGATTCAGGAAAGCTGGAACCACGCTGCTGGTACCAGATGTTGGCCGAGGTGAACCTCCCGCCACCATTGCCGGCGTGGAAGTCGACAAAGGCGCTCATCAGGTGCGCGTGCTCGACCCCTCCAATAAAGCGCTTGCCGTCTACCCTGCGTCGATCGGGAGCGACGAGAAGCCGGCACCAAGTGGGCAGGCAGAGATCCAAAGGGTGGTGCACAACCCGACCTATCACTACGATCCCGATTTTGCATTCAAGGGAGTCAAAACCAAGCGGCCCTTCACCATTGCTGCCGGCCCTAACAATCCCGTGGGATCAATCTGGATCGACCTCTCCATCGAAAGCTACGGCATTCACGGCACGCCCGAACCCGGCAAGATCGGGAAGACCTTCTCTCACGGCTGCATTAGGCTAACGAACTGGGATGCCGAGGACCTCGCCTCAATGGTGCACAAACATATGAAGGTGACTTTCAAGGACGAGTGACGCAAGCCGTCGCATCCCTCGATGGTCGCCGAACGAGATGTCCGTCTGTGCCCGTGACAATCGCATCTTGCGATCCGCTGGATCCGATCAGCGGATGCTCCGGGTTCGGGGTGTCAGGTCAAGCGGCGCCATTTGCACGGATGGCGGCGAACCAACCACCATGGCGGGGGCGCCAGATTGCTCACCACGTTGGCTCTCTACTTCGCGGCTCATACCTTGTTGAGCAGCTTGCATCTCCGGAACGGTGAAAACCGGCACCTCGCCCTTGAAACCCTGGAGCTCAAAGGCGCCCGCCTGGACGACCGGCATCGATGCTCCTGCCGCAAAGCCGGGTCCAAGCACCAGGGGGATGCCCAGCTTCTTGGTCGTCGATTCGAGCCGTGCCGCGCGGTTCACGGGGGAGCCGATCGCGGTGTAATCGAAGCGCCGTTCGGAGCCGAAATTGCCTACCGAGCAGATGCCGGTCTCGATGGCGACGCCGATTTCGATGGAGCGATGGCCATCCGCGGTGAAGGCGGCGTCTTCGCGCCTCACCCGCTCGATAAGGGCCAGGCCCGCGTCGAGCGCACGCTCACGATGATCGGGTTGATCTAGCGGTGCGTTCCAGAAGGCCAGCACCGCATCGCCCATGAACTTGTCGATGGTGCCGTCGCGCTTGAGGATCTCATCGGTCGCAATGCCGAGGAAATGGTTGACCACCTTGGCGATCTCTTGGGTGTCGAGCTGTTCGCTCATGGTCGTGAAGCCACGTATGTCGCTGATCAAAATGGTGATCTCGCGCTTCTCGCCGGACAGGATTGCCTCGGTGTCCGAGCTTGCGAGGCGCTGCACCACGGAGGGCGACAGATATTGGGAGAACTGTCGCGTCAGGGTGGACCGGCGCTGCTCGCTGCGCCTGTAGAGGACATAGCCTTCGAAGCCCGCAACCATGATGGTTGCAAGCGCCGGCTGCAGCGGGTCATAGAGTGCACCCTGCAGGCTGTACTCGAGAGCGCCGAACACGAACGGCGTGACGGCCAGCAGCGCCAGGGAGAGGGCGCCAAGCACGACACGCCCGGCGAGCACTCCGGAAACCCCGATGAAAACGACGGCACTGAGGAGAAACCAGAGCCGCTCGAGCATACGCGCGTGCGCTGGCTCTGCCAGGAAGCGCCCGGCAAGCATCTGGCCGATCGCATCGGCGTGGATCTCCGCTCCTGGTCGCGCTGGACTCGTCGGCGTGGGCAGGTACTGCGTCAGGCCCACAGCCGACAGGTCGACAATGGCGATGGCGTCCCGCAGCCGCGGATCGCCATGGCCCGAAAGGATAGTGCTGGCAGACAGGCGAGGCGTGTCGGTGGCGGTTTCCCAGAGGCGGATGCTCCCCTCCGGCTCGAGCGGCACAATGGCGCCTGCCATCCTGAGTGCGTCGAACCCGGCTGCATTCATCCGGGCTGTGTAACCGTCCTGTCCAGCGTAAAGGCGCAGGAGCTCGAGTGCGAAAGACGGCCACAGCTGCGCGCGTTGAGGGGTGTTGCGAAGCCAGAGCAGCGGCACATGGCGCAGTACGCCGTCGGGATCGGGCAAGGTGCGAATCACGCCGAGGCCTGCGGCGGCGTTCGAGAATTCGGCAAGCGACCCGGTAAGACCGGTGAAGCCGGGAAGTGTATCGGGTACTTGCCCGACGATCGACCAGCCGGCTTTGGGTTCTGCTTCTGAAACCGTCGCTTCATTGCCCAGGCTGACGGCAAGCGCCGTTCGATTTTTGGACAGCGCCGCTGCCAGGCGCTTGTCTCCGGCCATGCCCTCAGGCGAGGTGTCAGCCTCGGGGAGTACCAGCGCAAGCCCGACCACCGCCGCACCGGACTGCGTGATGCCATTGACCAGATCGGCCAAGAGGCCACGGTTCCAGGGCCATCGCCCATGTGCCTTGAGGCTGGCGTCGTCTATCGAGACGATCACGACAGGATTGCTCGTCGCCTGACGTGGGGCGAGAAACTGATAGAAGTCGTACGTCCGCTCACGCAGGCGCGACAACGGCCCGTCAAAAGCCAAATGGCAAGCGAGCAGCAGGAGCACGACCACAAGGCCGGATATTTTGCGTCTGCCGGCTTGCCGCCAATCAGCCCAGCGCCTACCGACCGAGTGGCTCATCTCGTGCAGCCAGGCCTAATCGCAGTTGTAGTAGTAGCAGCAACCCTCACCCTCACACTCGCCCCGCCGCCCCCCGCTGCCCGCAGGTGGCGTTGGGCTGTCAGGGAATTCCATGACCACTCCTGGCAGTGCGCCGTCCCTGGACCCGCAGACTTTGAGCGAGGAGCCTAGAGCCGACGCACAAATTGCGCTTACGTCCAACCCAGGACCCGGTGCGCCCGGCAGGCCGGTTCCCGCTATCCGGTCGATACTGTCCAAGATCGGGAAGGCGTCGATGCCGCCGTAGCCGGCCAGAAGCTTGCCATCGTCCGACGTGCAGGCGTAGCCCGGGTTCGTGATGACCAGCCGTTTGCCATTGATCGTGCAGGTCATGCGGCCGGCGCGCAATATGCCGACGGTCTGGCCGGCTGCCACCAGCACTTCGATGATGCCGCCTCTCGCTCCGAGCACCATGTGCGGCGTCGCAACCTGCATGACGCCCCCTTTCGAAACCTGGCCGCCATAAAAACGGGCCAGGCCGCTGTTCATCCCGATGTCGATCTTTCCCGACCCGGAGCCCGGATTGTAGACGAACTCATCGATCGTCAGGCTGGTGTTTGGACCAATTTTGGCGCTCGATTCATCCCGGAACACCAGCATTCCGAGACCGGTGGGATTGCTGCGCAACTGGTCGCCGAGTTCGACGCCGGCGCCAACGTTCATCGTCCCGCCGTTATTGCGGACGATGATGGTCTGGTAGGCCGTCATCGACCCGACCGTCTCAGCAGCGGATGGTGCCGCGAAGGCGAGGCAGGCGATAAAAATGACGATCTGATGATACCTCATCGCGGCCTCTTTCAATTGAGCGTCAACGTATAGCTCATGAGCATTTCGAACGATTTTCGGTCGCGGTTGGCGAGGGCGAAGTTGGTTTTGCGGTAGGCGAGATCGACGCTGATCTTCTGCGCTTCCGTCAGCTGAAAATCGCTTTCCGAGGCAATGCGCCAGAAGTCGCTCTTGATATTTGTGCCGATGCCGACGGACAGATCGGGAGTGTCGCTGTGGCCGGCCGATAAGGCGATCTGGTGCGACCATGCGAAAAAATCCGGTACGTTCATCAACAGGCCGCCATAGCGGACCTCGCCCGTATAGCTGCGGCTGATTTCGCCCGATCCGGAAGCGAAGTCATTCGAGCCGACAAAGCGCAAGCCGAGCGCCTGGCCATTGCGGAAGCGGTAGCTGCCGCCTGCCTCATAGAAGACCCTGCTATCCGCGAAAATGCCTTGCGAGGCGCTTAGATCGATGTAGCCGCCACCGGCGAAGAGCGTCGTCTCGACCGTCGGGCGAACGACGAAACGTCCACTGAGGCCGATACCGGTTTCGTAAATGTCGCTGTCGAAACGATCCGTAACGGTGAACGCGGAAAGCAGCAGGCGCAGCGAATCGATCCCGCTGTTGGGCAGTCCCTTGTCCCAGGTTATCGCTGCGTTGCCGTGGATAAAAGTCTTCTCGCCACCCGGAACCGACAGGTCTTCCGTGAAAAGACGCTCAGTCGCGGTCAACGACCCCGAAAGAACGAGCGCGTCGGCACTTGGCGTGCCGAGGTCCCACCGCACAAAACCTTCCGCCTGCCCGTAAGGCGAGACGAAGCTGTCGTCGTCCTGCGCCCCGCCTGGCTCAAAATCGGTGAATGCGCTGAATACGCCGCCGGTCAGGGCGAGTTCCCAGGTGACGCCACGCAACGCGCGCTCGATGCGGGCGAGCAGGCGAACAGCTTCCTGTTGCTCACTTGCGGTCAGACCCCCGACTTCGATGCCGTACTGCACCTGCCGCCGGGCCAATTCATAGGACCCGACATGGTAATACAACCGGCTGGCCGCAAGCCGGGCGCGCGCATCGCGGGGGTACTGGATCAGATACTGCTCGATCGAGGAGATCGCCTGATCGTATTGCCCAGCGTTGACCGCAACCGTGACGAATTGGGCGAGCGTTCCATTGTCGGCCGGACTGGCGATGCGGGCCGCAAACGCATCGTCATAGGCCCCAAAAAGACCTTGTGCGCCGGCCGGCAACACGCCGGCACAAAGCAGCGCTGCGGCGAAGCCGAAGATCGTTCGAAACGAAGATTGCATGCCGAGAACCCACCCCAAACCCGACTAGTGCGAGGGATTTAGCACGACTGCAAGAAAAAGGCGACTGAACGGTCGCCGGACTTATGCGAGTCCTCAGCAGCTGTTGCAGCTGCGCAACAAGATATCGGGTTTATTCCTATTTCGGCTGCGCTGATTGTCAAAAACTCTTCTCAACATTGCTGCACGTGATTGAAGTATTTGGCCCAAGGCTTAACAAAATCAAATCTCATCAGTAGTGGATCGCACAGCCGACAAGATTAATATTGGGTGGGCGATCCTGCGTATCTGGTCACCAGGCTTCAAGGTCACCCACGGCTTCTCCAAAGGCCTTCCGTCGCGTTTCGCAAGGGACGGAGAGCTGCCGGAGGTGCTTCTCACGAGGCGTGTGCGATTCGGCCCGGGTCTTGCAATTTCTTTGAACGCGAGGTCAGCTCATTGCCTCAACGCCCAGGGACGCGTCACCGCACGCAGCTTGCTACAGCACGAGCATGGTGGCCAGCCCCAGCATCAGGCCCATGCCTACAATATCGGTCACGGTGGTGAGGAAGATCGCCGAGGCGACCGCCGGATCGGCGCCTACCCGGCGCAGGCCCAACGGGATCAGCACGCCGGAGATGCCGGACATGAGGCACGATCCGGACATGGCAAGCAGGATCACAAGTGCCAGCATCGGCGCCTGCGCCGCCGACGCCGGTTGCCTCGAGGCATAGAACCACATCGCCGCAGCCGCAACAACGCCGACGAGCACGCCGTTGGCGGCCGCGAGCGCGCCCTCTCTCATCACCAAGTGCAGCTTCGGTCGTTTGTCCACATCCCCCAGGGCAAGGCCACGCAGCGTCATAGCCAGTGCCTGGCAGCCGGTGTTTCCGCTCTGCCCGGCCAAGACCGGGAGAAACGCCGCCAGAGCAACGATCTTCTCGATCGTGCCTGTGAACGAACTGACCACGAATGCGGCCATGAAGGCCGTCAGGAGATTCAACTGCAGCCACGGATGACGCTTCAGGAAGGCTGAAAACAGCGGCGTAAAAGAGCGCTCCTCCTTCTGGAGGCCTACCATCTGGCCAGACTGGGCGGAAATCTCGATGATTTGCTGCTCGAACAATCGCCAGCCGCGAACCTGCCCGAGCAGCCGGTTCTCCGCATCCACCACCGGATAGACAGGATAGTGACGCCGTACCGCCGCCTTGCATGCGTTACTCAAAGAGAGACCGACATCAAGAGCGAACGGCCTGGGCAGCATGATGTGATCGACAATCGCGTCGGGTTCGCTCAGCATCAGATCGCGCAGGACCGCTAGGCCAACCAGTCTATTGCCCTCGTCCGTGACGTAGAGATAAGTGAGCTCGGTCGGCACCTGGGCGCCTCTGACAGCTTCCACCGCGGCAGCAACCGTCGTCCCGACAGGAACGCTGGCGGGGATCGGGTCCATCACGTCGACGAGCGACTCGGGGATCGCGAAACCCATCTCACCGTCATGAGAGCTGATGGGCCGCATATGCAGTGGCAAATGCTCGGCCACCTTACGGGCGTGCCCGTCCGGCAACAGCTTTAGTGTGTCGCGGATGAACTCGGGAGACTCTCTAGCGAGCAATTCAGCTGCGTCATCAGGTGCTCGAGCACGCAGCGTGCGCACCAACTTCTGAACGCCGGTCTCTTCGTTCATTTACTATGGCCCCCCAATTGGAAAGTGAAAAAGTTGTGAAGTATCGGATCGCACCGGGGCGGAAATACGACAGCTTCTTCCGGCCCCAGCAGTCCGCTTTGTGGTTGTCGCAAGCGCCGCCTGCACACTCCTAGCTTGAGAAGGCAAAGCAGACGTCTACATTTTGGGCGTGCCTTCGGTCAGGTCAGCATGGGAGTGTCCGCGCTACTTCCCTCGCTTTTCAATCTTTAGATTTGGGAGGTCGGGTCGCTTGGATACCACACCGGCCTCCTTCAAGGCTGTGTATCCAACCTTTTTGAGGAGCTTCTCTGTTTTGGCGCGCTCCTTGTCCAGAGCGGTATCACCTTTGACCTTGGGCATCCGTCCTCCATTTGGTCGTTGTCGTTCGCCGGTAAATGAGATTGCCGGAAATGTCCCGCAGTGTCGTGCTTTGACCCGCGGCCGAGGACTGAATTGAGGCGCTTTGCCGCCCGGCAGCCTTTGGGCGGGAAGCGGACGGGCGGGCTATTCCTGCTGGAATTGACAGGGCCAATCTTCTGGCCTCGTCATGCCAGAAGGCAACTCGGTCCGGGCGTCTCCACAAGCCATGTTGAGCTGCCACTGGGACAGACCCGCCGAATTGGATAGATCGAGGCCCTCGATACGGGTCAGAAAGAAAAAAGCGCCGTCAAAGTCTATCGGTGCGGTGAACTTCGCTCCTCGGAAATCCGCCCGCGCGAGATTGGCAAACGAAAAGTGGCTGCCGCTGATATCGGCGTCATGGAACTGTGCACGCCCCAATTCCGCCTTTGTGAAATCAACATTGACCAGATTGGCGTTCTGGAAATTCGAGCGCTGCACTTCCGCGCCCGTAAACACAGCGCCCTGCGCGTCCATCTGGCTGAAGTCGGTCCTGTACGCCTCGATTTTGTCGAACCGGGCGCCTTTGGCGGTCGAGCCGGCCAGGGAAGCGCGCACAAGCGTTGCCTTCTCAAAATTTGCCGCAAGGAGATTGCTGTTCCTGAGGTCGGTCGAAGTGAAATCAACACCGAACAGGTTTGCCCCGCTCAGGTCCTGTCCTTCCAGGATGAGAAGCTTTTTGTCACACTCCTGCCAATTGACGCCAGGCGTCGCGGCTGCGTAGCAATCTTGAGCGGCGGTGGCGTTTTGCCAAGCCAATACAGTGCAAACCGCCAGAACCAAGCCGGATCCGCCGTAAGCTCTGGTTCGTCTCAAAGTCATTGTTGCTGGACCCCTCTGCTACTCGTCGACAATCAGCCTTACCACATCTGCTGACACTCGAGCCACGGTAACGACCGCCGTCACAGTTGCGCATCAACGATCCGCCGATAGCCAGCGGCAGCTTGCGAAATTATCGAGAGGTGGGGAAAAGCTTTGACGGTAGAGTGCTTTTTCGCGGATGCGATCACAAAACAAAGAGTTCGGCGTAAGCCGTGAGTTATTGGTGGGCCCGGAGGGCGCACGGAAATTGTTGATTTTGCTGGATTTTGGTGGGCCAAAATCTGAAAGGTCCCGTATCATCCCGTATGCTCCCGCGACCCCAAACTGCCGACCATAGCTGACCTCGTTTTGCAAACGTTGGGAGACAGGGTCCAGAACGGCGGAAATGGGGACGGTTGCAGATCGGCAGCTGTGGCAACAGCGCGCGACCAGCTGACGGTCTAGCGCCTCGATATGGCCGATGAGACTTGGGAAGTAACAAACAAGCGGCAGCTTGCAGGCAGTTGTGATCGGTGGAATGGATTTACGAGTCGAGGCGCCGGACCAGGACCGGCTCACTTGCCTCGAAGTTCAGCCTGTTGGAATGGCGCGGAGGAACGAGTAGTGGTATCTAACGAGCCGGCGGCCCTCGATGTTTGACCGCGCTCGTCCTGCAACTCTCGTATGTCGTCCTGCAAAGTGGTGGCGCAACCGACCACTTCGTTCCGCATTGTTTAAACAGCGTATGACTCAATTCCAGTCAGATTTTTTTCTGAGCTGCGAAAAGGCGGACACTAACCGTCAAAAAAATTGCGCTTTTGATTTTAACGGAAAATCGCCGCAAGAACTATTTTGAGGTTTCACCAGCTATCGGGTTCAATGGAGCGATTTTTGGACCTTGCGGCATTCGATGGCCTACAGAACCGCCTCAAAAAGTACCGTCACCTCTTCGGTTGACCGAGTCGTTGATCGGCCGTCATATGAGCCCTATGCTGGCACGCTGGCCAGTGAAGCAGTTGTCGGCCTTTATTCGCCGGCTCAGGGATTTATGCCCACGCTTCAGGTCGAAGAAAGACCGGGGTGTCGGTTCCAGGCTCTGGCAAGCGGGCTAAGATTATCCTGCCGATTGTAGCCGCCAACCAAGATGTTGTCGGTCACCTCGCTGAAAAAATACACCCAGAAATAGTCAAGCTATCAGGAGCAAATAGGTCGTAAGGTGGCCTTGCGGTCCTCCTTCCCGGAGCGGTTTCGCTTGCCTGTTCAAACTCGGACGGCTGTTACTCAAAAACCGCAGTGGGTATTTTATGTGCCATTTTTGCGACATTCTATAGAATTTTGCTTGAATTTAGCGTTTTAGCGGTCCCTAAATCAATAAGTGCTCCCATATTTTGCAAATTTGTGAACAATCACGGTTGAGTTGTAACGCCTGGCAATAATGGCGCAGGGGAACGTTGGGGTGGGGTGAAATGAATACGACATCTATGTCGGCGATAGGCAAGCGCCTCGGCCTGCTGACGACGGTCGCCATATTGAGTTGTGGGAATGCTCACGCGCTCACTCTCCAGGAGGCGATGGCGGTTGCGGTGGAGTCCAACCCCGAAATTGGCCAAGCGATCGAAAACCGCGAAGCAATCGAATTCGAGCTACGCCAAGCGAAGGGACTTTATCTTCCCAGCGTCGATGTCGAGGCGTCGGCGGGGGTTCGTCGTCTCGACAATTCCTCCCGGCGTTCGCTGTCCATAGAGGATGACGCGCTCTATCCGTCGGAAGCCGATGTCGTTGTCACGCAGACGCTTTATGACAGCGGCGCAAGGCGGGCGGAACTGAACCGTCAGGCGTCGCGGGTCGACGGCGCATCGTTCCGGGTGCTGGAACGGTCTGAATTCATTGGACTGTCTGTCGTCCAGGACTATCTCGAATACATGCTGCAGGCTTCGATCGTTTCGGAAGCGAAGAAGAATCTGGGCTTTCACCAGGCAATCCTCGGCGACATCCGGCAAGGTATTGCAGGCGGCGCGTTGAACGAGGCTGATCGCCAGCAGGCCGAGGAGCGGCTGTTCGCTGCCAAGGCACGTATGCAGGAGGCGACCGAAGAACTGGAGGCTTCCAAGATACGGTTCTTCAAGACGGTCGGTAAGCCGCTGACCAACGCGTCAAGGCCAGGCGATGTCTCGAGCGCGCTGCCAAGGTCGCTCGACGACGCGCTAGGGCTGGCGCGACAGAACAATCCGCGCGTCCACATGGCCAACAGCGATATCGACGCCGCCGCCTCCCTGGTGGATGCGGCGCGGGCGAAATTCGGGCCCTCCGTCATCGCCGAAGGCCGCGCCCGCGGCGGCTATGACATCGACGGCGACGATGGCGACGCCAGCGACCTGCAGGCGCGGCTGGTGCTGCGCTGGAACCTCTATCGCGGCGGCATCGACAAAGCCAACGAGCAAGAGCAGGTCCGCCGCACCAGCGAGCAGCGCCTTGTGCTGCACCAGGTTCTGCGCGAGATCGAGGAAGCCGTCCGTACGTCATGGGATCGCCGCTTCCGGCAGGCCGATCTGGCAAAGACATTGAAGCTTCAGGCTGCCGCCAACGAAAGGCTGGTGGCGTCCTATCGCGAGCAGTTCAAGGTCGGACAGCGCTCGCTGCTCGACGTGCTCGACGCGCAGAACACGCGGTTCAACACAGCTACGCTTGCCGACACCGCATCCTACGCGTCGCTTTTCGCGCAGTACCGGCTGCTGGCGGCAACCGGGCAGTTGCTGAAGACCATGAATCTTCAGCCGGCAAAACAGGCCACCGCCTATGCCAAGGCCGAGTTCAATGCGCCTGAAACGGCCGACACCGAAACCTATGCGCGCACGCCGTCGGAGCAGACGAACGATCTGCCTTTCGACATCCTCGCACCGGTAAGAAAGAAGTAGGAAGGTCAAGGTCGAACGATAGTCCTGCGGGCCGATCGTGAACCCACAACCCAAAATCCTCTCCCCAAAAGAGGCGTTCAAGGCCTGCTTCTCCGCTGTTGCCGGGTACCTGGGCAGGCCGAGTTCCGAGACCGTGCTGTTTGCCGGCGTGCCGCTGTCAGACACCCGCATCGATATCGACGCCATCCGGCATCTTGCCGAACGCATCGGTCTTGAAATCACGGAATTCAGCCATCGCGACTTTCTTCGCGGACGCATCGACCTTCCCGCCATTCTGTTTCGCGTCAGCCAGTTGCCTGTAGCGCTGCTTGCCCAGACCGAGGACGGTGGATTTACGACCGCTCCCCAGGAAGACGGCCGCACGACAATCAGCAAATCCGAGTTTTCCGGAAGTTATATTAGTGGCGGCGTTTCGTTCTCGATAACCTATGCCAACGCAGTAGAGGCGATGAGCGTCGGTTCGGCGGCCAAGATCGAGCGGCGACATTGGCTGACCGGCACGATGGGGCCGTTCTGGCGCACCTATTCGAAGGTCATCCTGTCGGCGGTATTCATCAATCTGCTGGCTCTTGCCTCACCGATCTTCACCATGAACGTCTACGACAGGATCTTGCCGAACAAGGCGATATCGACGCTCTGGGTGCTGTCGATCGGGATCGGCGCGGTCATTCTGTTCGACCTGCTCTTGAAGACCGCCAGAGCGTCACTGATCGACTATGCCGGGCGCAAGGCCGATCTTCGCATCTCCTATATGCTGTTCGAGAAGGTGCTGAATTCGTCCTTGTCGGCAAGGCCCGGCTCAACCGGCGAATATGCAAATCGGGTGACCCAGTACGAGTTCGTGCGCGAGTTTTTCACGTCGAACACCATCAGCGTCTTCATCGACACAGCCTTCGTCTTCGTCTTTCTTCTTGTCATCTATGCGATAGGCGGTTGGCTGGTCGTCATACCGGCTATTGCCTTTGTGGCCTCGGTGATCGTCGGGCTGATCACGCAACGGCGCATCGGCAAACGCGTTGCCGCTTCCATGAACGAGGCTTCGCAGCGCCAGGCCCTGCTGGTGGAATCCATCTCCACGCTGGAAACGATCAAATCGCTGCGCGCAGAGGCTTACCTTCTGCGAAAATGGGCGGAGCATTCCAAGAACGCATCCAACACGTCCGAGAAGATCAAACAGCTTTCGGCTGCCGCCGGCAACATAACCCAAGCCATCCAGCAGATGGTCACCGTCGCTTTGATCGTGGCCGGCGCCTATGCCTTTTCGGAAGGGCATGTCTCGACCGGCGCCATCATCGGCACCGTCATGCTGGCAGGCCGGGCGGTGGCCCCGCTTGGGCAGATTGCGATCACCTTGTCCAGACTTCGCCAGGCGATGCTGTCCCTGCGAATGGTGAATTCGATCATGGCGCAGCCGGAGGATCGGCCGGACACGGTTGGTTTCGTCAACCGCCCCATTCGCAACGGTGCAATGGCATTCAGGAATGTTGGCTTTGTCTACCCGGGTTCCGAAAACGAAGTGCTGACCGGCCTGAATTTCTCGGTGAAGCCCGGTGAGCGGATCGGCATCATCGGACGCATAGGCTCGGGAAAGACGACCATGGGGCGGCTGATCGGCAGGCTTTTCCTGCCGACCTCCGGCGAGCTGCTGCTGGACGGGATCGACATCCGTCAATACCACCCGTCGGAGGTTCGCGCCGCGGTCGGGATCGTCGCGCAAGCCAACGATCTGTTTTCCGGCACCATCAAGGAAAATCTCCTGATGGCGTGCCCGGAGGCGACCGATGAGCAGATCGTCGACGCGGCCAAGGCTGCCGGCGTCGACGACTTCGTCTCCCGCCATCCGCGAGGTTACGACATGAATGTCGGCGAGCGCGGCACCAATCTCTCGGGCGGTCAGAGGCAGACAATGGCAATTGCCCGCCTGTTGCTGACCAAACCGAAGATCGTGTTCCTGGACGAGCCGTCCGGCTCGATGGACCTGGCTTCCGAACGCCAGCTGATCAAGCAGCTCAAAGTGGCTTTCGATCGCAACACGACGCTGATCGTTTCGACGCACCGCTTCAGCATGCTCGAGCTGGCCGACCGCCTGATTGTCATCGAGCAGGGCAAGATCGTTGCCGATGGACCGAAAGACCAAGTGATACAGGCGCTGCAGAAAACAAGCGCCTGACGAACAGAATTATGCGTGAATACAGCACGTTGGGACGTGGTAAATGCTAGCCAGGGAAGACCGTCCGCCGCTTTTTGCGTCGGCTTCGATATTCATTATCGGAGCGCTCTTTGCGAGTTCGGTAGCCTGGGCGTCCTTTGCCGAGGTCGATGAAATCGCACGCGGCGACGGCAAGATCATACCGGCGTCGAAGACCCAGATCATCCAGGCCAGCGAGCCGGGCGTGGTCCAGGAAATCGCCGTGACGATCGGTCAGGTCGTCAAGAAGAATGACCTCATCATTCGTCTCGACAACACCTTCAACACTTCCAGCCTTGGCGAGCAGCAGGCCAAGGCGCGGGCGCTGCAGACGCGCATTGCACGGCTCCAATTCGAACAGACCGGCAGCCTCGAGGGCGCGTTTCCCTGTCCGTCCGAGATCCAGAAGGTGGCGCCGGAAATCTGTGACAACGAGCAGAAGCTGCTCGTCGCGCGGCGCGACAACTTCGAAGTCAAACTGTCGGTTCTAAAGTCGCGCCTCGATCAGCGCGAGAAAGAACTCGACGAAGCCAACGCCAATGCCGATCGCCTCACCAAGAACCTGGCCGTCAGCGACCAGGAGGCGAAGCTGGTCGAAGCGATGGTCAAGAAAGGCCTGATGGCGCGAACCGAGCAGCTCCGCGTCGAGCGCGAGCAGACCGAGCTCAATGGTCAGCTGACGCTTGCCGGAGAGACCATCAAGAAAGCCAGGTCTGCCATCACGGAAGCCAAGCTTCAGGTCGACGAACTTGGCCTGCAACTGCAACAGGAAGCGCTCAGCGATCTGACGCAGGCGCTGGCCGATCTCTCGGTGGTGGACGAGACGATACGCGGTGCCACCGACAAGGTGGCGCGTACCGATATCCGTTCGCCTGTCGATGGTATCGTCAACACGCTTGACATCAACACGGTCGGCGCCTTTGTCCAGCCCGGCGCGGTCGTCGCGGGTATCGTGCCGACGTCCGAGACCCTGCTGGTCGAAGCCCGGGTCTCACCGCGGGACGTCGCCTTCATCCGGCCGGGCCAGGATGCCCTGATCAAGGTGACCGCCTATGACTTCTCGATCTTCGGCGGCATCGAAGGCAAGGTGTCGAACATCACTGCCGACAGCCTTGTCGACCAGAAGACCGGCGAACCGTACTATCAGGTGCGTGTCGCCACCGACAAATCGACCCTGACACGCGACGGCAAGACCTATTCGATCATCCCCGGCATGATCTGTTCGGTCGACATCAAGACCGGACGCAAAACGATTCTCACCTACCTTCTGAAACCAATCAACAAGGCGCGGGAGGAGGCAATGAGTGAGCGATAGTGCGATCTCCCGCCCGGTCGATCGCGACCGGCTGCTGCCACCGCTGGCGAGTGAGGATTTCGGTCTCGAGTTCCGGGTTGTGGCGCGTGGCGGCACGCGCCGCGGCATTCGTCTGGAGAGGGCGTTCTGGACTTCGCTGAAGCAGATGGCGGAAAGCCGCAAATGCACGATCGGCACACTGATCGAGGAAATTGCAGAGAGCCACGCCAACGCCGGAAACCTGACATCGGCAATCCGCGTAGCCTGCATGCGTGGACTGGCCGACCAGAACGTCACCTTGCAGAGGCTCGCCTCGATCAAGACCATCAACGCCATTCTCGTCGCCTGTCCCTCGCCGGCCTTTGCCCTGGCATCGTCGAAGAAGATCCTGACCTTCAATGCGCCGTTCCAGCAACTGGTGCGGCGGCAATTGCCGGTGGCGCCGAACGAGGACGCGCGCCAGGATCTCAAGCTGGCGCTGGACCTCAATGTCGCCGACATATTCGCCAGGCTGGACGCCAATGGCGAGACGCCGGTCGCGACCGGTTTCGTCATAGGCGCCGGCGACCGCCGCTACCGCGGTCAACTGAGCGCGGTGCGGGCGCCGGTGGTCGAGCCGGAACTGCTGATGGCGTTCGTCTTCGGCGGCTAGAGCAATTCCGGGAAAAGTGTGAGCGGTTTCCGTGGAAAATTGCGTCAAACAAGAGATAGAGCGCTCAAGACTCTCTGATGGGAGCTTACGGCTGCATACCTTCACCAGGCGCGACCGTCGAAAGGCCGCCCTTGATATCGGCTATTTGAGCAGAACCGGTCTTCGCGCCATGGATCCACGCGCGATCGGTGCTGAACGAATACAGCGGCACGTAGGTCGGCAGGTCTGTGTCGCGGGAAACTACATTGCTCAAACTGTCGAGAATGAAGACGCCGCTGCCGGTGCTGACCGACAGCACGGCATGAAAGAAACCGCGCTTGCGATCCTGCAAGACGACCAGCGACATGCTCTGCGCCGGGATGCCTGCATGCAGCAGCGCGGCCATCTTGAGGATGGCGAAATCCTCGCAGTCCCCTGCCCGCCGCTCAAGGATTTCCCGGGGCTTGGCCCAGTAGTCGAGCTTGCCGTAAACCACGCTGTCCTTCTTGTAGGCGATGGCGCGATTTATACTTGAGTTGACGAAGGACAACTTATCGGTGAAGCGCTTGTTCCCGGCTGCCTTGACGATCTCGGCAAAGGCGCTGTTCTTGCGTTCGCACGCGCTGCTCGCGGTACAGTCGACAATTGCCTTGTAGACCGGCGCCCAGCGCGCCGAAACGGGGAAATTGCGCATCGACAGGGCAACAGAACCGAACACGCCGGGAATGATCGCCGCCGTCTGGATCGGGTCGATCCCGGCGGCGGGCGGCGCGATCGAAGAACCACGCTTTTCATCAACGGCAACAGAGCTGCTGAAAATCATGCCGATCCAGTAGGCTGGAACCGGCTGCCATGGCTGCGGCCGAGCCAGCGAAACGCCGCCGAGACTGGAAGGGGTTTCGACCGCCGCCAGAACTCCAGCGGCAGCGCCGGCATTCACGGTAATTGCTTTCGCGGATGATGGCTGCGGCAGGCTTGTGATCGCCATTGCCAGCAGGATGAGCCTGAGCCCGGTTATTCCCAGGGCAGATTTTTCTTTTTTCATAACGCCCACCTCTTGACTGTGGACGGTACCAATCTTGTCTCAAATTACTGGAAAGGAAGGTGGATAAGTTTCCTTCAATCGGGAATACCCATTTTGTGTAAAATTTTATTCAAATTTATACTTCTGTTTACCAATCCAGCTCAGCCGGCGGATATCAAACGAGGCGCGGCGCGGCCAATGCATATCAGATTATATCTCCGCGTTTACCACGCGTAAAAAATGCCGAGACTTGCATACCAGGATATATGAAATTGATTGCGGGACAGTTGCAAAGCAGAAGTCGTCACTGTCTCTATCCGGGAAATGCCGGAGGGGTTTGGCTATGACGACGAGTAACGATTTGGATACCGTCTCGAATTCTTGGGACGAGCACTCTTCACATGAACATGGCGGCTCGCCATCGCAGGCAGGCATCCAGGTAGCGCAGGCCGCTCAGGCGGCGCCTGCCGAGCCGGTGCCGGTCGATGTCGGCAGTGGCGCACCCGTTCAGCCGGCAGCACCCGCGGAGGCGAAAGCGCCGGCGGCAGCCGCGCCGCATGAATACGTGGCCGACGCCAGCAACATCGTGAAACTTCCGGCGGACGTCTCCATCGACAACATCAAGGTCGACGGCCACAATCTGTTGCTGGAACAGGCCGACGGTTCAGTCATCCTCATCAAGGATGGCGCGCTCAACGTGCCGACCTTCATCATCGGTGATGTCGAAGTTCCGCGCGTGGCCTTGCTGGCCGCTCTTGAAGCGAGCCACGTCGATGTCGCCTTCGGTGCCGATGGTTCGATCTCGGCCGGCCCGGGCGGTTCGAACCCAAGCGCCGGCGCAGACTTCTCGGTTCCCCCCGGTGGCATCGGCGACGGGTTCGGTCTTTCGGCACTATTGCCTCCGACAGACCTGGCGTTCGGCCAGCCGGATCATCGCGAGCTGTTCCCAAGCCTGCGGCCGGATTCCACACCGTCGATCATCGACCTGACGCCTTCCGTCGAGGGCGGCGACACCATCGTCAATGAAAAGGGCCTGCCGGAAAGCCCTGGGCCGGAAGGTTCGGGCGAAGCGTCGGCGCCAGGCGTTGACGGCGACATCTCCGAACACAACACCGGCACCTTCACCATCGCCTCTCCCGACGGTGTCGGCTCGCTGACCATCGCCGGCCAGGTGATTTCGGGCGCGGCTCTTGCCAACAGCGCATCGACGCCGATCGACATCATCACGCCGCTCGGCAACACGCTGACCGTCAACGGCTACGACGCCAGCACAGGCCAGGTGAGCTACAGCTACACGCTCGTCCATAGCGCGACTCACCCCGACGCGGGGACAGATTCCATCTTCGACGACATGACGATGACGGTTACCGACACCGACGGAGACGTGTCCCTTCCGGGCACGCTGTCCGTCAACATCGTCGATGACGTGCCGACCGCGGTTGCCGACATCGACAGCATCGGGGCCGGCCTGTTCGGCCCGG